>JAYVAP010000473.1:0-2105 GCA_043750915.1 Spirosoma sp.
CCCGAAACCAGCCCGCATCGATGTGGGTGAAGGGTTTGCTCAGCGAAATAACGAACGAGATGCCCAGCAGCAGCAGTAGCCGAAACGACATGGCCAGTACCAGCCCGATGTTGCGGGCTTTTTTCTGATCCTGCCGGGCCAGTTTGTTGGCCGCAATAGAGATGAAAATAATGTTGTCGATACCCAAAACGATCTCCAGGAACGTCAGGGTTAACAGGCTAATAATGGATGCGGCAGTAAATAGGTCGCTCATGGTTTTATCAAACGTGTCGCCAAAAATACCGGCTTAGAACCGGGTGTGCAACACGTATCCCATAAAACAACCAAAATCAGCCAAAAACGGCGGTGTTTATTTATAGGCAAACTCAATCAGCAGCGGTACGACGTTGCCGGTGGCACCGGGATTTACCTCAAATGACACTAGATCGGGCTGGTAACGAATCTGGTCCTGCCTCACCAATTGATCGCCCAGCACCTCAGCCACCCGTTTATCGAGCGAACCCCGTTTACGGTCGAGGTTTTTAATCAGACCCTCTACGTTCAGGGGGCGTTTGGCAAACAGGATAAGCAGGTAATCTTTGCCTTTGTGCTTTTCCATCATAATCGAGTGGGTGTCGTCGGGGCAGGCAATGGTGGTGTTTGGCCCCAGCAGCGGACTGATGAGTTCGTCGGCCGGAAAGAGTTTTACAAAATCGCCCGACTTATCCGTTGTCAGCGCATAGACGTAGGCGTTTTCGGAGTTATTGAGATAAAACTTAAACCGGGTGTCGCTCGCGTAGGTCTGTACCAGCCGATAGGGCCGGATGTCGGTCGGAGCCAGCTCGTCCGACACTAATTTCAGGTCGCGGGTGGCCTGCCGCGTCACGGCCATGGCGGTTCCATCGTTAAGTTTCAGCTCGGCCGATCCGCTCCGGGTGCTGAGAATATCTTCGGGCGGGCGGTTATTAAGAACCACCGCGCCGGGTTTGTTGGTGGTGGCCCGGTCGCTGCCGTAGACCTGAAAGGCGTTGAGCGAGAAGCGGCCAAAATAAGCGTAGGGAATCCAGCAGAAGCCTTTTTCGCCCCAGCCCGTGTTCCAGCTATTGACAATACGAAACGCTCCGCCGTGCAGTTTGTCGTTATAACCAATGACGCAGATGGCCTGATTATAGAGAATATCGTCGGCTTTTTCGTTGGGTGCGGGTTCCCACACGGCGCGGGCTTCTTCAAACGACAGCGGGGCACCAATGCCAGCCACCACCGGGTTTCCTTCGGCCAGGGCCTTTTTCACCGCCAGCACTTTCTGGTCGGGGGCGGTCTGGTCGGTAAACAGCTGCTGGTAGTCGCCAATTCTGAACTGAGCCGCTTCCTGGGTTACGGCCACCGGAACGGCTTGATTGCATAACGGGTAGGCTAAGTTTTTCAGCCGGGGTACGCCGGCGGTTTTCAGCACGTCCAGTGCTTCCTCAATGGTGCCACCGCCCTTGCAGTTTATGTCTTTAGGATCACGAATTTTATCGTACACAAAAGTCGGAGAAAATCGCGCCTGGTCGAGCTGGGGCTTTTGGGTCAGGTTTTGTTCTTTGCCTTCCATGATGGTTCGCAGGTAATAGGCCGTGGCAAAGGCGACCGATGTTTCCTGCTGCCCCTGATCGCCCACGCTGGGGCAAAACTGCTCGTAGGAGACCTGGTCGGGCAAATTAACAAAACTGCGGGTGGCCAGGGGAGCTTTGTTCATAACCGTCAGCGAGCGGGTCCGGTTTAGTTTGAGTCCACCGGCATATTTGCGGACAACGGGTTTGGTTTGGGCCTCAGCGGGGCGTGTGGCCAGCGCGGTCAGCAAACCAACGGTAGCCAAGCCGGTAAATAGTTGGGTCAGTTTCATAAAAAAAAGGGGGTTAGTATCGATGCTTTGTAATGGATCATACTGAGTCGGCAAAAAGAGTAATGCGCACGGCTCCTGTTTTCTATTCTTTCTCCAACGCCACATTGATGGCTTTTTTGAGTTGAATAGAGAGGGCACTGCCGCCCGTTGCACCAACGTCGAGCCCGGCCGTATTGCCCTGCGCGAGGTAGGTGAGCAACCCGTCGGCCACCTCGAACTGGTCGGGCTGCATCGTTTTATC
>JAYVAP010000474.1:0-9307 GCA_043750915.1 Spirosoma sp.
TGCCCAGCAGAATCTGAACGATCAGCGAAAACGAAAACCGCTTGAAAACGAGGTCGGCCAGGAAGCCAGCAACAGCACCGACGAGGATTGAATACAGAATGCCCATGATAATAAAAACGTTTTGAGTGATTGATATATGTAAAAAAACAAGGATACAACTTTGCCCTGTGCAATTTTGTTTAGAGGTGCAGGCCAATAGCGGCCAGCATCCGGCCCGTTTGTCCGGCTTCGGCCCGGTACGAGAAATAATCGGCGTTGTGCAGCACGGTAGAAAAAGCCGACACCCCGATCTGTCCGGGCGGGATGCCAAAGTCGGCCAGCAAACGTACATTAGCCCCTTTCAAATCGGCGCAGCTTTTCCCGCGCTGCGAATCGAAGTGCACGAATGCCGCCGGAAATTGCGTGCCTACCTCCTCCCCCACCTCAAAAGCTGTTTGGTCGATGCAGGTACCCACGTAGGCATGGCAGTTGGCTCCCGTGGTGCCAAACTGTTGTTGCATGGCTATCAATGTTTTTGTGACAATGCCGCCCACTGTCCCGCGCCAGCCCGCGTGAATAGCGGCAACAGCCTTATTTTCAGCATCATAAATTAGAATGGGCACGCAGTCGGCCACGGTTACGCCCACGAGCAAACCCGGCTGGTTGGTTATGAGCGCGTCGTAGCCGGCAAACCGCCCGGCCCCCACAACAGTCAGCACGTCGGTACCATGAACTTGCTGGGCGGAGGCAAATCCGTAGCCATCCGCCCCTATAGTCCTAAAAAGCCGATGCCGGTTTTCGTCGATATGGGCCGGGACATCGTCGGTGTTGATGCCGAGGTTAAGCGACGCGAACGGGGCCGGACTCACACCCCCGTGGCGGGTACTTTCGGCGGCAATCAAGGCGGAAAACGGCGCAAATACCAGTGGCCTGCGATAGAGCGGGGCGGTTTGATGAGATATCATGAAAAAAAATCGGGTGGTTAGGCGTTTTCAACTACAAAGTACGGGCATAATAGCCCATATGCCATAGGGCGGGCCTGTTACCCAACACAGTGCTGAACCTGGTTTGGGTACGGTTATGACATGCCATTCGCTCGGCCAGCTTTCATTTCCAGCCACTCATCCACAGATCCGACCGTTCCAGTAGTTTGCAATGCATAGTACCAGCCACAGCCTATATCTTTGTTTCACCAATCGGGAATAACCCCGCTGGATTTTCAACTCAGATAAACTCGTCAATATCATGAAAACGCTCATCAAACCCCTGTTTCTGGCCCTCTCGCTTAGTTTTGTTGCTGTTTCGGTTAGCCACGCCAAACCCGGCCGCCCGGTGGCAGCCTCTTTCAAAACCGGCATCTACTCCTCGATGACGGGTAAAGTTCACGTGGCACTCGACAAGGAAACGGGCGGTCCGGTCGAAATTAGGCTGACGGGTGCCAAAGGTGAGGTGCTCTACAGCCAGCACCTCGGCAAAAAAGAAACCACATTTCGCGCCTGCCTGAACTTAGATGCGTTACCCGACGGGGCCTACGTGCTCAACATCACAAACGGCACCGAAACCACGCGCCAAACCATTACGCTGAAAACCAAACAGCCCCTCCTGCTCGACCGGGTTATTAGAACCGACGTGGCCATGGCTGATAACTAACCTCGCTCTACGCCATCTCCTGCCGGACCGATCAAATCGGTCCGGCTTTTTTTTGGGCGATAGGCAAAAAGACCGTAGTTTCGATGCCGAACAAACTCCTTCCCGGCATAGCTCCATGGAACGTACCATCATCACGCAGCAAACCCGTCGCAGGCCCGGCATTGAGCCGTCGGCCAGCATAGAGGTTCCGTCGCGGCAGGCCGACAGTTACCAGGCTCAGTTTTTGAAACTGATTCCCATCGAAGTCATCAGTGCCTACATCTCTATCGAAGGCTTATTGGGCGGCAGCGTGCTGCCCCACAACCAGCCAGCCCTTTACCGGGGGTTATTATGGGGCGTATTTATGGCACTCGCCATCCTCAACCCCCTGTATCTGAAACAGGTAACGAAGGTAAAAGACCGGCGGCAGATTGGCCTCTCGGCGGGGGCCTTTCTTATTTACGTGGTTAGTTTGGGCGGCCCGTTTGTTTTTCTGGGCATCGACGCAGCCGTTGTGCGGCTGCTTGGCTCTATTCTGATACCGATTTACGCCCTCGTTGCGTTGATTGTTCTGAACAAATAATAGTAAACACGAACCCATCCCAGCCTTGTGCCATCATGCCTAAATCCGTCTATCACAACTACATTATCCTGCCTAATCTGGGACTTCGTTACCCGGAAAATTACCCGGCTTCAGACACGCAGCAGACCGTTGCCCGCCTGACAACTCACGTTCATTTAGACGAGGTGTTTACGGGCGGTTTGGGCGACGAATCTGTTGTGCTCGACACAACCGGGCGGGGCGGGGCCAGGCTCATCCGCATTGCCGATGCCGACCTGCCCGATTTGCGGGCGCAACTACCGGGTATGCGCATTGTGCCGGAGGTTTTTTATTATCCCCAGCGGTGGCACCATCAGATAAGCACAAAACCCAGTTTACTGGCGGGGCAGGTTCGGGCGGGGGTCCGGATCCAGCTGGCCGATGCCAAAACCGGCGCACCCGTGGCCAGGGCTACCGTAGTGGCGTTCACCAACTTCGACCAGCGCGAGGGCGAGCAGGCAGCCGCCGACGCGCAGGGCGTGGTGCGGTTCAAAACCATTGGCAACCGCGTTATCGACCAGTTTTTTGTGTATCCTAAGGCGGGTTACTGGAGTTTATGGCGGAAAAACCTCACCCTCACCAACAACGATATTTTCTCCATTCAGCCCATAAAACTTAGCGCTCAGGGGGCAAAAGAGTTTTTCTACCCGCCCATCGTCAACGACCCGCTGACCGGCCAGGGTCTGAAAGTGGGCGTTATCGACACCGGAACCGGGCCGCACCCCGACCTGGTGCTGGCGGGCGGAGCCTGTACCGTTACGGGCGAAGACCCAACCGATTTTACCGATGTTGATGAACACGGCACCCACGTCTCGGGCATTATTGGCGCACGGGGCAACGCGCCAACGGGCGTTCGCGGGGTGGCACCGGGGGTAGCACTGTATGCCTATCGGGTGTTTGGCAAGGGCGTTGCCGGGGCATCGAACTTCGCCATTATCAAAGCCATTGAGCGGGCCGTGGCCGACGGCTGCGACATCATTAACATGAGTTTAGGGGGTGGCCCCGCCGACGATGCCACCGAAGATGCCATTAGTTTTGCCCATGCCAACGGCACCCTCTGCTTTGTGGCCACGGGCAACGACGGTCGCCAGCCGGTTAGTTTTCCGGCATCGTTTTCGCTCTCGCTGGCGGTGAGTGCCATGGGCCGTAAGAAGACTTTTCCGGCCAGCACCACCGATGCACCCAACACGATGGCCCCCTTTGGCACCGACAAAAAAAACTTTGTGGCTGCTTTTTCCAACGTCGGCCCCGACGTTGATTTTACGGCACCGGGCGTGGGCATTGTGTCGTCGGTGCCGGGTGGCTATGCGCCCATGAGCGGCACCAGCATGGCCTGCCCCATGGCAGCGGGCGTGGCAGCCCGGCTGCTGGCAGCCGAAACCGCGCTGCTGGCCATGCCCCGCAACGCGTTACGGGCCGAAGCGATGGTCCGCTTTCTGGCTACAAAGGTGAAGCCCCTGGGCTTCGGTCCAACCTTTGAGGGCATTGGAATGTTGTTTGTGTGAAAAATGTTCGCTAACTATGCAAACGTTTTGCAACTCAATGATAATCAAGGCTATGGCACAGGACCGATATATTCTCAATTTCAAGGGCAGTTCGGCAATGCCTGCCGATGATATGCGGCTGATTCGGGCCAGAACAAACTTGCTCGATGCCAGTCGGAAAACGCTTTTAGTGGAGGTAAAAGAGGAAGCCGTGGCCTACGAACTGGCCCGCAAACTCCCCGGCTGGACCGTGAAAAAAGAAACCCACTACGCCGTACCGACCACCCGCCCCAAAGTAGAGAAGCTGCCCAAGTCCTGATCCGTATGATGCTCAAAAGCCCCGGTGATTTCATAGGTGTTGAAAAGAGCGGGAATTATGAGCATGGACAAAATAAGATTGGTTTTTATTGTGTCTTTGATTTTAAATTAGCTGCGCCATGAGTAAAATAGCCCTTTTTCAAACCCTCGAAGACCGCTTCGGTCGCGAGCACGCTACAGCCCTGGCCGAGTTTATTGAACATCAGCAGGACCCCGCCCAAAGCCGATATGCCACTAAAGATGACCTTAAAGACCTGGAATTAAGGCTTATCAAAGACATTGCCAAAACCCGCGAGGAGCTGGGGAAAGATATTGCCAAAACCCGCGAGGAGCTGGGGAAAGACATTGCCAAAACCCGCGAGGACATGATTACCCGCCTGAACTGGTCAACTATTATTCAGGTCCTGACTACCGTAGGTGCTTTGGCTGCCATTGCCAAAGTCATCTGACAACGTCCACAGTTCGCTTACAGTCAGTTATTTATGGTTTTCCTTAGTCCCAAGCGGACGTTTTGTCTCGGCGGCCTGTATCTCAGCTTTATTGTATAATCAGGAATATTTTGACTTATTTAGGGGCGTATCAACTGTTACTGTTGGTCTGGTGCTTTTATTTGTGCGCCAATAACTCGTTAATATGTCCACTACGCCCAATTTTCAGGCTGATACGCGCTGGTCGCAGGCCGGTAACGATGCCGGTTTCTGGCCGCTGCTAACCCAAACGCTGCTCCCGCCCTACGTCAATACCTGCCGATGGTTTGCCGGCAAAGCCCGCCCCCAAACCAGTTTCTCTGTTCAGACGGTACACTTTTTGCCCCTGACCGATGGCGACGTGGCCTACCTAACCATATTGGAAGTGACCTACGAAAAGGGTTTGCCCGAAAGCTATCTGCTGCCGTTGTCATTCATCTCCGACCGTGCCTCGCGCGCACTCCCGTTTTGCATGGCCGATGTGCCCGCCAAAGGTCGCATTGGTGATGCCACGCTGGGCGGGCAGATGGGAACGTTTATCGATGCCATTTACGACGACCGATTTCGGCAGGCCCTGTTTGCGGGTATTCTGGAAAATCAGCGGTTGCCCGTGACCGGTGGTGAGCTGGTGTTTCGGCGGGGCAACGGGCTGGACCAGGACGACGGCCCGCTCAGCTCGCGGGTGCTGCCCGTTGATTCGAGCAATTCGGCCATGACTTTTGGCGACAAATACTTCCTGAAACTCTACCGAAAACTTTTCAACGAGACCAACCCCGAAGTGGATATGGTGGCGTTTCTGACCGATGAAAGCCCTTTTGAGCACATCCCCGCCTTTGGCGGCAGCATCACCTGGCAGCAGCCGGGGGCAGACGTGACCCTCGGCATGGTGCAACGCATGGTGGCCAACGACACCGACTCCTGGACCCAAACCGGCGATCACCTCAACGATTTTCTGTATGCCGTGCCGCAGCGGATTTTCTCCATTCGGGAAGATGTCTTCGAAAAAGTTGAACTGCTGGCCCGCCGAACGGGCGAAATGCACTGCGCCCTCTACAAACCCGCCCGCAACGGCCGGGCTCCCAACCCGGATTTTGCGCCGGAAGGCTTCACCGACGACTACCGCGATTTCCTGACCCGGCGGTTTGAAGCCCTGCTGGAACAACGCTACGCCCTGCTGATCGACAACTACACCAAGCTCGACGCGCAGGCCCAGCGGCTGGCGTGGGTGTTTATGGAAGCCCGAGAAATGATCGAGGCATTCATTGCCGACTTTCGGACCCGCCCGCTTGGGTCGCTGCGCACCCGCATCCACGGCGATTATCACCTCGGGCAGGTGCTGGCCGTGACAGCCGAGAATGGGGTTGGCGACTTTGTTGTCATCGACTTTGAGGGGGAGCCGGAAAGCAGCATCAGCGAGCGAAAAATCAAGCATTCGCCCCTCAAAGATGTAGCTGGCATGATCCGGTCCTATCACTACGCCGTTTCCGCCAAGCTCTTCAACTCCGCCGAAACCGAAGGCTTCGACCCCGACCAGTTACAGCGCGTGTCGGACCGCTGGTTCAACCTCATCCGCGACACCTTTCTGACGGCTTATTTCGAGGTTTTTGGGGCACCCCATCCGCTCTTCAAAAATAACAATGAAATAAACTTTTTGCTGCTGATTTACCTGCTCGAGAAGGCGGTTTATGAACTGGGCTACGAAATCAGCTACCGGCCATCATGGGTAAAAATCCCGCTTAAGGGCATCATCGATGTGGTGCGCGAGATCGAAAAAATTCGCCTGAGCGATGGCAACGCCGTGACCGGCGATGTGCCGATGCTGCAAACGAGCCTGCTGCAGGGCAGATAACCTATTGACTGACACATGCCCAACAAACGCGCACTCTGTCGGAAGGGAAGGTGGATCAGGCCCTTTAATACAGTTAGTATTCGGTTTTTATCCGTTTGGGCGGGCAATCGCAATCTGGCCCTGCCACTTTTTTTCTAACTTTCGACTTTTGATCGGGTTAATCCCGTAACCGATTCGCATTCCTAATGGCAAAACGCAAAACCACGCCCGCAACGGCCGCACCCGCCGTTCAACCGGCCACGGCCGAAACCATCAGCCACACGCCCGATATGGCTTCGTCTGCCCCACAAGCCAACCCTGTTTATTCCCGTTTCTCCGACTTCGACGTTCACCTGTTCCAGGCGGGCAAGCACCGGAAACTATACGAAAAATTTGGGTCTCATGTTATCGAGCATAACGGCGTTACGGGCACTTACTTCGCCGTGTGGGCACCCTCGGCCCGCTACGTGGCCGTTATTGGCAACTTCAACGGCTGGGATAAAGGCAGTGCGCCCATGCGGGTGCGCTGGGATTCGTCGGGCATCTGGGAAACGTTTATTCCCCACATTGGCCGGGGCGAAACCTACAAATATTTTATTGTCCACGAAGGCGGGCGGGAAGTGGAAAAAGGCGACCCCTACGCCCACTGGTGGGAATTGTCGCCCAAAACAGCCTCGGTCGTGTGGGACACCTACCACGAGTGGCAGGATGGCGAATGGATGGCTGGCCGCAAAGCCAAAAACGCCCTCAACGCCCCCTTCTCGGTTTATGAAATGCACCTGGCATCGTGGCGACGTGATCCCGGAAACCCGGAGCGCGAGCTGAGTTACGGCGAAATTGCCGATGCCTTAGTGCCCTACGTGCAGGATATGGGCTTCACCCACGTCGAGTTCATGCCCGTCATGCAGTATCCGTATGCGCCTTCGTGGGGCTACCAGATCACGGGTTACTACGCGCCCAGCAGCCGGTTTGGCACCCCGCAGGAGTTTATGCAACTCATCGAGCGGCTGCACCAGGCAGGCATTGGCGTGCTGCTGGACTGGGTACCCTCCCACTTCCCCGGCGATGCCCACGGGCTGTATGAGTTCGACGGGTCGCACCTCTACGAACACCCCGACCCGCGCCGGGGATACCACCCCGACTGGAAAAGTTACATTTTCAATTACGGACGGCCCGAAGTGCGTTCGTTTCTGCTTTCCAACGCCCTGTTCTGGCTCGACCGCTGCCATGCCGATGGCCTGCGGGTCGATGCCGTGGCATCGATGCTCTACTTAGACTATTCGCGGGAAGCGGGCGAGTGGGAACCCAACGTGTTTGGCGGGCGCGAAAACCTCGAAGCGGTGTCGCTGCTGAAGGAAATCAACGAAGCCATCTACGCCGAATTTCCCGATACGCAGTCCATTGCCGAAGAGTCGACTTCGTTTCCGGGCGTTTCCCGACCCGTGTATGCGGGTGGACTGGGCTTTGGCATGAAGTGGATGATGGGCTGGATGAACGACACGCTGGCGTATTTCAAGCGCGACCCAGCGTTCCGTAAATTTCATCAGGACAACCTGACGTTCAGCACGGTATATGCTTATACGGAAAATTTCATGCTGCCGCTTTCGCACGACGAAGTCGTTTACGGCAAGAAATCACTGGTCGAAAAAATGCCCGGCGACGAATGGCAGCGGTTCGCCAATCTGCGGCTCCTTTTCAGCTACATGTTCACCCACTCTGGCACTAAACTGCTATTTATGGGGGGCGAATTCGGCCAGACATCAGAATGGAAATTCGATGCCAGCTTAGACTGGCACCTGCTGGCGTTTGCCCCTCACCAGGGCATGGCGGCCTGCGTGAAAGCCTTAAATCACCTCTACCGAACCGAACCGGCGCTGTATGAGCGGTCATTTACGGAAGATGGCTTCGAGTGGATCGACACGTCGGACCGCGAAAATACGATTGTCAGCTACGTGCGCAAAGGCAATAACCCGCAGCACACCCTGCTGATTGTGCTGAACATGACCCCGGTTCCCCGCGCCGACTACCGCATTGGTGTGCCTTCGGCGGGGGCTTATCATGAAGTGTTCAACAGCGACGCTATGGCGTTTTATGGCAGCGGCATTGCCAACCCCCACGCCATTCAGAGCGAGATGACCGCCTGGCAGGGTCGCCCGCAGTCGATCCGGCTGAACGTGCCGCCGTTGGGCGCAGTGGTGCTGAAGATGGGGTAACAGGCGTGATCCGGCCAGGCTGCTGACCGGTGCGGGGCTGATTACTTTTCTAAAAAAAAGCCCCGCACCGGTCAGCAATCCCTTTATCTTTGCCCGTTAAATCACCTTGTTTTTTCTGCATGAAAAAAGCCCTCATTGCGCTGTTGATCTTATTCTCCGTTCGTAGTTTCGCCCAATCGCCGGTGTCGGCCCGGCTGAACAGTGGTTTTGACCTGGGGATGGGTTATGCCAAAGGCAACTACAACCCGTCACTGGCTTATTACCAGCTAATTAATATTGGGGAGCGAAAACTTCTGGCGTTTGGGTGGACGGCCCGGCTGGGTGCTTTCTACGGCGACAATATCAACTACTACACCGCGCCCGCCCGCCTGACACGTGGCAAAACCGGCTTCCCTGCCCTGTCGGCCCCACTCATCAACAACAATATCGACACGGTGCGGATGGACTATTCCACCATGACCTCACTGAATGTTGGTATTCGGGTTCAGATAAACCTGAAACGGGTGGAGTTTGGTGCCAGTGCCGATTTACTGGGACTGACGCTGGGTCGCTACCGTACGGGCCGCTATAGATCATCGACGGGATTATTCGCCGGGGCGAAAGGCAAAAGCGGTGCCGACTCGCTGCTGACTCCGTTTCAGGGGCCTAATGTTTCCCAGCGAACCCACCCAAGCCGACTCAACCTGCGGCTCCTGGGCGATAACGACATCGGCACACTCTCGACCGAAGTGTATGCCCGCATTCATGTTACTCAGCGTTTGGCTGTTAAAGTAGGTTACCAGTGGCTC
>JAYVAP010000475.1:0-9231 GCA_043750915.1 Spirosoma sp.
GGTTGAGTTCGGCAACGGCGTAGACCAGAAACAGGACCGAGATAATGGGCAGAAACTTGATGCGGTGGTTGATGCGGCCAATCAGATAGAGCAGTAAAAAACAGCATACCAGCGACACCACCGCCATAATCAGCGTGTCGCGCGTGAAAGTGAAAAAGGCACGCCAAATGGAGTTATGGCTGAGCAGGAGGAAGTTAAAGGCCATAACCCCTAAAATGCCCGCAAATGCCGACTCATAGACCACAAACTCGCGCTTATCTGCCGACAGGTTGCTCACCCCCGCAATGGCCACCGAGCTGCTGATAATGGAAAAAGGCAGGGCCGCAATCAGGCAGCGATAAAAGGAGTCGTTCAGGAGCAAATACAGCGTGCCGGCCATCAGCAGCGTGGCCCCAATGATGGCCAGCAGCGAGGCCAGCAGCGTTCGGCGCAAAACGCTCAGTTTCTCGCCGTGGAGTTCCAGATCGAGACCGTTTTCCAGCACAATCAGAATCAGGCCGAGGGTACCCAGCGTTGGCAAAATGGTGTCGACATAGGGCACCTGAACCCCAAAATAATCCGTTATCTGCCGGGTAATCGCGCCCAGCAGCAACAGCAACAGCACCGACGGCGTGTTGAAGCGGCTGCTGAACAAATCAAATGCGTAAGAAATCAGCACCGACAAACTCAGCACAATAATCAGTATCGAAGAATCCATGCCGGAAATTTAGTCAGTTCACAGCTAAAGCGCGAAACTTTTTCGCCTGGGGTCCGCTGTATCACGCCCGACCGGAAAGCCGACTCTACGTTCGTCAGATCAACTCGGTGGCAATTTTTGCTGAGAGCAAACAGAGCGGAATGCCCCCGCCCGGATGCACGCTGCCGCCCACAAAATAAAGATTGCTGAACTCGTGCGAAAAATTGGCGTGGCGCAAAAAAGCCGCAAACCGGTTGTTGGCGCTGTTTCCATACAAAGCCCCCTGCGCCGACGACGTGCGGGACTCGATGCTGCGCGGGTCCAGCACCGATTCTGTTTCGATGAGCGAACCCACATCCACACCCAGCACGTGGCTCATTTTGCGGATGACCTGCTGGCGGGCACGGGCAATAACAGCGGCCCAGTCCTGGCCCGTGTTGTTGGGGGCGTTGAGTAGAATAAACCAGTTTTCGCCCCCCGGCGGGGCATCATCGGGTTTGTGTTTAGCGGTAATGTTGAGGTAAATTGTTGGGTCGTCGGACAGTTGCTGCTGCCCAAACAGGCTATCGAACTCGGCCCGGTAATCGGTACTGAAAAAAATGTTGTGCAGGTCGAGTTCGGGAAACGACTGCCGGATGCCCCAGTAAAAAATCAGCCCTGAACTCGACTTGGGTTGCCGCAGAATGCGCTCCGGCTGCCGGGCGTTGGGCAGCAGCTTCCGAAACGTGTTCACCACGTCCATGTTAGACACAACAAGATCAGCGTTTATGCTTACCGAATCAGCCGTTGCCAGGGGTTTGTCGGTCCGGCGGCTGGGTGGGGCAATCACTAAACCCGTCACTTTTTTGCCGGCTGTCACCATCTCCATTACGCGGGTGTTGTAATGAAACTGAACGCCCATTTCCCCAGCCAGCTGCACCAAGCTGTTGGTGATGCTGACCATACCGTCTTTCGGAAAAAACGCGCCGATATTGTATTCTAAATGCGGGATGATATTCAGCGTGGCGGGTGTCTGATAAGGATCGGAGCCGTTGTAAGTGGCGTAGCGGTTGAAGAGTTGCACGAGTTTGGGGTGCCGAAACCGCCGTTCGTTGGCTTTGTTCATGGTGCTGAAGACCCCCAGTTTGGGCAAATTAAGGTAGCCGTGCAGGGCATCCCGGTTCAGCCACGTAGTTAGTTTGTGGAGCGACCGGTGCAGAAAAAGTTTCTCCGTAACCCCGAATTTAAGGGCACTGTCGGCCAGGTGCTGCCGCAGGTGTTCGGCGGGTTCGCCCAGCACGGTTTCCAGTTCGTGGGCAAACCGTGCCTGATCGGCCCAGGCAGTCAGGCGGGTGCCATCGTCCCAGAAATAACGGCAGGTTTCGGCCAGTTGGCTGTAGGCGAAATAATCGGCGGGGTTACGCCCGGCCAGCCGGAACAAATCATCGACCAGATGCGGCATCGTAAACAGCGACGGCCCCGCATCAAAGCGGTAGCGGCCTCCGCCGGGCGCAACCTGCTCAAAGGTCGAGAGTTTGCCGCCCGGATAATCGTTGGCTTCGTAAACATCGACAGCGTAGCCTTTGGCGGCCAGCCGAATGGACGCGGCAATGCCGGCGATACCAGCACCAATAACAGCAGCGGTTTTCATGGATGGGCAAACGGATGATCGTATGCCTGTAACGCGTCGGGTCTGCTCAACGGTTCAGTTTGGCGGGTCCAGAAAATCCAGTTCTTTCCCGAATGTTTCTTCCATACGGCTCAGCGACCAGAACGCCAGGCCGTAGACCAGCACGCCCAGCAGCCCGGCCGCCACCAGCGCACCCACCGTTGGCTTGAGGGCCTGAAACAGCAGCGTCATGGGAATGAGCATCCCACGCACCAAGCTCGGCACCGAGGTGGTGGCCGTGTTGCGCTGGTTGGTGCCGTAGCTTTCGGCCACCGTGGTCAGATACATGGCAATGTAGCCCGTGCAGAAACCCGCCAGTAAGCAAACAGTGTAGAGACCGTCCGCCGTGCCAATGCCGCCAAACAGATACACGGTGCTGAGCACCAGGCTGAACAGGAGCAGGCCGGTGATGGCTTTTAGCCGCGACCGCAGCCACTGGCTCAGCGGACCACTCAGCAAGTCGCCCCCGGCCAGGCCCACGTAGATCATCATCACACAACGGCCGGGTTTCACCCCCTCCACAATGCCCAGTGCCTGCCCGAACTCGTTGGCAAACGTGGCCAGAATACCCACGATAAACCACGTGGGCAACCCCACCGCCACAAACCGCAGATACTTGATGGCGCGGGGCCAGGTACTGAAAAACTGCAGGAAATTACCCCGCTCAACCCCCTGGTGGCTGGCTTTCAGGCGGCTGAACAACCCCGACTCGAACACGCTCACGCGGAGCAGCAACAGGGCCAGACCTCATCCACCCCCCACCCAAAAAGCCATTCGCCAGTCGAAATATTCGACGGTGAGGTAGGCCACGCCCGCGCCGAGGTAGCCCACGCCCGCCACCACCGACGAGCCGTAACCCCGGATTTCTTTGGGTAAAATCTCCGCAACCAGCACCATGGCCGCCCCAATTTCGCCCGAAAGTCCCACCCCCGCTACAAACCGCAGCAACGCATAGGTGTGTATGTCCTGCACAAAGCCGCAGGCGATGTTGGTGAGCGAATAGGTAAGAATGCTACCAAAAAGCACCGACATGCGCCCGCGTTTATCGCCCAGCACCCCCCACAAGATACCGCCCGCCACCAAACCGGCCTGCTGGCAATTCAGGATAAACGTACCCGCCCGCGATACCTCCGCTTCCGACAGCCCCAGCGACTGCAAACTCGGTACCCGTACGATACTGAAAATGAGCATATCATATACATCCACAAAAAAACCCAGGGCCGACACAATCACCGGCAGGGCTAACAACGGACGCAACGACACCCGGGCGGAAGAGACGGAAGCAGGAGAAGGAGTTTGCATGGAGCTGAACCGCCGGACGGCCTTACTAAACAGAGATAACGTTTTGCGCGCCGGCATTTGCTGGCCGGATACCAGAGCAAGATAGCCTAAAGGACTGGATCATGATAGATTTTTCTTAAAACAGTTTGTTTCACCAGAGCGCGGAACAGTAGCCAAAAAGCCGTTGCGAAAGCGGTCCACCCGCTGGCAAAAAACCACCTGAGTGTTTGGCGCGAGATAATAACCAAACTATCGGAGGGCCATGCGGGAGCGCGGTAAGCGCGGGCAAGCTAACAAAGCCATTTTATTAAGCCGGAGACCTGGTGTTCTCCGGCCTTTTTTGTCCCCGCTGGGCGGGTCTGTACGGATTTATGCCTGGCCTTTTGGCCCGACTGCTCATATGCTTCGCTTTCGCTTGTATCTTTGGGGGAGTAAATCAGACAAAATAAGGAATCCTGTGGAACGACGTACTGCGCTTATCAATGTGGCCGGGGCAATGGCCGGTCTCGTTAGTCTGCCTGCCTGGGCCGGCGGCTGGTCGGCTCAAACCCTGCGCCTAAACCCGTCGCTGCTTTCGTCGGCGCAGGGTAATTTACTGGCCGACATTGTCGACACCATCATTCCCGCCACACCGGTGCCGGGTGCGGTGGACCTGCCGGGTGCTAAGGCACTCGACGTTCAGGCGTTCATTCAGAAAATGGTGGCCGACTGCTACGACGAAAAAACGCAACTGCTGCTCAAAACGGGCCTGGCTGAAACCGATGATCTGGCGCGGAAAACGTTTGGCAAACCCTTTGGCGCGGGCGATACCCCGCAGCGCATCAGCGTGTTGACCCAACTGAACACGGAAACGAACGGGGCGATGCGCGATTTCTACGCGCTGGTAAAAAACCTGACCATCCGGGGCTACATGAACTCCGAATATGTGATGACCAACCTCACGCACTTCGAGTTTATCCCCGGCCGGTATCATGGCTGCGTGCCCGTTCTGGCTAAAGCTGTTTCCCAACCCAAATAAAACGGGTTAGGCCGTTAGTATGCACCGTATTCCTGACCCTACCCCGACCATATCCACTGACCCACTTTTTTTATGGCTTATCTGAACACCGACGCGCAGGCGCAAAACACCTACGATGCCATCGTTATCGGCTCCGGCATCAGCGGGGGCTGGGCCGCCAAAGAACTAACCGGCAAAGGCCTGCGTACGCTCGTGCTGGAGCGGGGCCGCGATGTGCGGCATATTACCGACTACCCCACCACCAACACGCAGCCGTGGGAGTTTGCGCACCGGGGTCAGATAACCCGCGAAATGCGCGAAGCCAACCCCATTGTGAGCAAATGCTACGCGTTTTATGAAGGCACCGAACAGTTTTTTGTGAAAGATGCCGAGCACCCCTACGTGCAGGAAAAGCCTTTTAACTGGATTCGGGGCTATCAGGTAGGCGGAAAATCGCTGATGTGGGCGCGGCAAACCCAGCGCTGGAGTGAGTTCGACTTCGACGGGCCCGCCCGCGACGGGTTTGCCGTGGACTGGCCCATCCGGTATGCCGATCTGGCTCCCTGGTACAGTCATGTGGAACGATTTGCCGGTATTTCGGGCAACAAAGACGGGCTGGCCAGCCTGCCCGACGGCGAGTTTCTGCCCCCGCACGAGTGGAACTGCGTGGAAAGTTATTTTCAGAAACAGGTGGCCGGTCGCTACAAAGACCGGCACGTGATTATGGGCCGGGCGGCTCACATTACGCAGCCACAGCCCATTCACTTTCAGCAGGGACGGGCGCAGTGCCAGCACCGCACCATCTGCGAGCGGGGTTGCCCCTACGGCGGCTATTTCAGCAGCAACTCATCCACGCTGCCGTGGGCGGCCAAAACGGGAAAAATGACCCTGCGGCCCAACTCGGTCGTGCACTCCATCATCTACGACACCACCAAACAACGGGCAACGGGTGTACGCGTCATTGACACCCAAACCAATCAACTGACCGAGTACTATGCCCGCATTATCTTCCTGAATGCGGCCGCGCTGAACTCCAACCTTATCCTGCTTAATTCCACCTCCGGCCGCTTCCCCAATGGCTTAGGTAATGACAGCGGAGTGCTGGGCAAATACGCAGCTTTTCACAGCTACCGGGCGGGCGTTACGGGCGAGTATGACGGCCACCTCGACTCCACCACCGATGGCCGGCGACCCAACAGCCCCTATATTCCGCGCTTCCGCAACGTGCTCAAACAGGAAATGGGGTTCCTGCGGGGCTACGCAGCCGGTTTCAACGCCGAGCGCGTATCCAACACCAACCGCGACGGCATTGGTGCCGACCTGAAACAACAGCTGCTGAACCCCACCCTCGGCGGCTGGCGCGTTGGCTCGCACATGATGGGCGAAACCATTCCCAAAGAAACCAACTACGTAGCCCTCGACCCAACACTGAAGGATGCCCACGGTATGCCGCAACTGAAAATTTCTATTGCCTACGACGACAATGACGACAAGATGGCGAAAGACTACTTAGAGCAACTCACGGAGATGTTTACCGTGGCCGGCTTCACCAACATCCGCGCCAACGACGACCGCCGAACTCCCGGCCTGGACATCCACGAAATGGGCGGTGTGCGCATGGGAAAAGACCCCAAAACGTCGATGCTCAACAAGTGGAATCAGCTTCACGCCTGCAAAAACGTATTCGTTACCGATGGTGCCTGCATGACCTCCACCTCCACCCAAAACCCATCGCTAACCTACATGGCCATGACTGCCCGGTCTGCCGATTACGCTGTGAAAGCCATGAAAAAGGGTTTGTTGTAAAAAACTACGGTCTCACTTATAGGCAAAGCGTCCGCCCTGATGGGGCGGACGCTTTGTCGTTTTGTCATGATTCCCCGCTCGGATTTGCAGCCGGGAAATACGGGCTGGAACCCCAAAACATCCCTGGTTTATAACGCCAGTTCTTTGGCCGACACAATCGTGAGCACTTCGGTGTCTTTCAAACGCACGGCCAGGCCCAGCGTTTTGGGCACTTCGTAGTGGAAAAAGAATTTCATCGTATGAATTTTGCCTTCGTAGAACGTCAGATCGTCGCCCTGGGGGTTTTGCGTCAGCATGATCTGTTTGGCCACCACGGCTTGCTTCAGCCACTGCCACGCCACCACCACAATCCCGAACATCTCCAGAAACAGGGTCGCATCCGACAAATACCGCTCCGTGTCGCCCTTCATGGCGTGGGGCAGCAGGCTCTCCATCACGTCCTGCACCCGGGCCATTTCGGCGGTGAGGTGGTCGGCATAGGGTTTCAGCTCATCGAAGGTAACGGCTTCCGCCACGGTTTTCCCCATCTCGGCAAACAGCAGCCGGGGGGCTTTACCGCCTTTCATGGTCATCTTGCGACCCAGCAAATCCTGCGCCTGAATGCCGGTTGTTCCCTCATAAATGGGCGTGATGCGAATGTCGCGGTACAGTTGCTCAACCGGAAAATCTTCCGTAAAACCATACCCGCCAAACGTTTGCAGACTTTGACTTACCGACTGCACGCCCATTTCGGACGGGTATGATTTGGCCACCGGCATCAGAATATCGACCAGCAGCAACGCATTTTCTTTTTCTTCGCCCTCAGCCACGCGGCTAATGTCGTAGAGCCGGGCCGCTTCGAGCAGCAGCGACAGCGAACCCTCCGTTACGGCCTTCTGAAAAAGCAGCATCCGACGAACGTCGGGGTGGTTGATAATGGCCGTCTGGGGCGCATCGAGCAGATTTTTTTCGTTCAACCGACGGCTTTGAGGCCGTTCTTTGGCGTATTGCAGGGCTGCGTAATAAGCCGCCGTGGCAATGGCAGCGGCCGTCATGCCCACACCAATGCGGGCCTCGTTCATCATCTGGAACATGTAGGGCAAGCCCTGGTGCGGTTCGCCAACGATGTAGCCAACCGTATTGTCGGCCGACCCCAGGGTGAGGTGCATGGCGGGGACACCCTTCTGCCCCATTTTGTGGTAAACCCCCGTCGATACCACGTCGTTATCAGTGAAATTGGCCGGTGTGGTAGATTCGCCGTTCGTATCGGGCCGATATTTGGGCACCACAAACAACGAAATACCTTTGGTGCCTTTGGGTGCGCCGTCAATGCGGGCCAGCAGCAGGTGAACGATGTTGTCGGCTGCATTGTGGTCGCCCGCCGAGATAAACACTTTCTGGCCCTTTATTTTGTAGGTTCCATCGGCCTGGAGCGTGGCCGAGGTGGTCACGTCTGACAGCGACGAACCCGCCTGGGGTTCGGTCAGGGCCATGGTTCCCTGCCACTGTCCCGACAGCATGTTGGGTACGTAGAAATCGGTCAGTTCGGGCGAGCCGAAAGACGTTATCAGGTGAGCCGCTCCCGTGGATAAGCCCGTGTACATCATGCCGTTGTTGGCCGCCATCAGAATGAAACCGACACTGGCACTGAGCATTTCGGGCAGTTGCTGACCGCCGTGCTCAAAGGAAAAGCCCGCGCCAATCAGGCCCGCGTCGCCCATGGCCTTCATAAACTCCTTTACTTTTGGATGCACCGTTACCTGTCCGTTTTTGAGTTCGGGCTGGTTTTTGTCCACCTCTTTCAGGTAGGGGTGCATGAGCGTGTCGGCAATGTAGGTGGCCGAATCGAGCACGAGGTTGAAGGTTTCCCGGTCGTGCGCACTGAAATAAGCGTACTGGTTCAGTTCGGCGGCCCTGAACACATCATGGAGCAGAAACTGGAGGTTGCGTTTGCTGAAATACATCGTTGCCATACGGTACGGTCTGGTTTGGTATTGTTATGCGTGCATACTATTGTAGGGGTAAAAATAGGCTGTTTTGACGTAATTTTTATATCATTCCCCAAAAACAATCGTTTACTTTACGTCTTCAATGACCTGTTTCTTAAATAAACCAACTTTTACGCATGAAAAACCTGCTTTTAGCCATTGCGCTCCTGTTCACGTCGGTATCTCTGACGCATGCCCAGGACAAGAAACCGCCCATGAGTCCGCGTATCACCGCCGAGAGTCCCAACAAATCCATTAAAGTGATGTACGGGCAACCGTCCAAGCGCAACCGGGTTGTTTTTGGTGAGTCTGGCCTGGAGAAATTCGGCAAAGTGTGGCGAACCGGTGCCAACGAAGCCACCGAAGTGACGTTTAAGAACGACGTTATGTTTGGTGGTAAAATGGTCAAAGCCGGTACCTACACGCTCTTTACCATTCCGGGGACTAAGGAATGGAGTGTGTTGCTCAACAGTACGCTCGGCCAATGGGGTGCTTACGATTACGAAAAAATTAAAGGTGCCGATGTGGCTTCGGTGAAAGTGCCGGTTTCGATGAACAAAACGCCCATCGAAAAACTAACCATTACGCCCGCCAACAGCAGCATCGCCATTGCCTGGGATAACATGACCGTGTCAGTACCGGTGATGAACCACAGTGGTGGCATGATGAAGTAATTTACCCAACGGTAAAGCTAAAAAAGCCTGACCATACGGTCAGGCTTTTTTAGCTTTCAAAACACTGTTAATCAAACAATTACGGATAAATATGAGCAATTATCGGCTGAATTTCGGCGGTTGGCACGCAGCCCCCCAATGGCCTGGCCCGGGCGATTACGCTGCCGGTTAATTAAAAATCG
>JAYVAP010000476.1:0-6142 GCA_043750915.1 Spirosoma sp.
CCGTCATCAAAGCACCTTTGGTCAGATTGATCAGATTGGCGGGATCGGCGAGCCGTTCGGTATCCAGTATGGCCCGGTGAGCCACATTAAAATCGTTGAGGGTATCAGCGTGTTGCTTAATCATTTACATAGTTGTTTAGGTGTAATTCGACCTAATTATGCGAGCCGACGGTCGTTGAGCGCGACAATCGGCTGGGGCAGGGCATACAGCAGTTCGTAATACTCGGTCGCCATGCGGTCGGCATCGAAATAGGGGACAATGTCGCGCAGACCGGCTTTAATCAGCGAAAGCCATTGATCCGGCTGGTCGTAGTACATTGGCAAAACGCTGGTTTCCAAGAGCGTAAAGAGATTGTCAGCATCGAAGGCATCCTGTTTATCGGTGGGCCAGGCGGGGTCGGCTTCGGGCAGCACGAAGCTATTGATCCCGTTACGGGCAAATTCCGGTATCCAGCCGTCGTTGGTCGAGCCGTTGATGGCTCCGTTCATGGCCGCCGTCATACCGCTGGTGCCGGAGGCTTCGCGGGTGAGCCGGGGCGTGTTCAGCCACAGGTCGGCCCCGCGTTTGAGGAGTTTGGAGAGGTACAGCTCATAGCCGACCAGAACCGCGCAGTTGACATATTGTTTGGCCATCCGAACCAGCCGGTCGAAGGTGCCAACGCTGGCCTGATCGTAGGGATAGGGTTTGCCCGCCCAGATGACCTGAACGGGATAGCGCGGGTTGGTCAGCAGCCGCGCAAACCGGGCCGGGTCCGTCAGCAGCAGGTCGGCGCGTTTGTAGCCCGCAAACCGGCGCGCCCAAACCAACGTAAACACATCGGGGCTGAAGAGGTCGCCGGTCTGGTCGGCTACTTCGTCGAACAAAAGCTGCTTTCCTGTTTTTTTGCGAGCCATTAGCGCGGCATCATCATTTTGGGCTGCGGCAGCATCCAGCACCGGGTCGCCCCAGAACGCCCGGTTCTGGGCGTTAGTGATAGCGATAATCGGACACAGGTTCGGATAGGATTGCCACATCCGCGCCGAAACCTCCCGGTGCCGTTTCGAGACCGCATTAGCGCGACCCGCCAACCGCAAGGCCCCCAACGCCCAGTTGAACGACTCGCCGGTAATGCCGGTAATGCGCCTGACTTCGACCAGCGGCAGCGAATTGAAAAAACCCATGCTGTCCAGCAACCGGCTGTCTGTGACCGGATTGCCGGCTTCTTCCGGCGTGTGCGTGGTGAACACCAACCGTTCCCGAACGGCCTCCACGCTCCCCAACCGGCGGTACAGATAAAACGCCAGCGGCAGCGGATGACTCTCGTTCATATGGTACACATCCGGAGCGTAGTGCAGCAATTCCAGCAGTTTGGCCCCGCCGATACCCAGCAGAATACTGGCTGCGATGCGGGTTTCGGGGTTTGCATCGTAGAGCTTGTGGCAGATCGTTTGGGCCAGGTAGTCGTTTTCGGGTAGGTCGGTCGAGAGAAAATACGTCGGGGCCGTGCCAAAGACCGTGGGGGGCAGATACCAGGCCGTGACACGGACGGGCGCGTGGTTGACCTGAATTTGAAAGGTCAGATTCGTTGGCTGAAGAAAGCTGTACTGCTTTTCCATGAAGAGTGTATCCATGGTCTGATCCGCCTTCCGATCCTGATCGTAATACCCGTATTTCCAGAGAATACCGATGGCTACTACGGGTTGTTGCAGGCTGTACGCGCTTCGCATGTGCGAACCGGCCAGAAACCCCAACCCACCCGAATAGGTCTTAAGCGGTTGGGCGAAGGCAAATTCCATCGAAAAATAAGCAACCCGGCGGGCGGGCGGAATCAGTAAACCAGTGGAGACAGCGGACATGACGAGCGCGGGTAAGGTATCGGCTTCAAAAGTAGCTGTGCCGGTTGGCTATCGGACTGACGCTCGTCAGCCCGCCGGATGATTCTTTCCTGTGATTGGCTGTTGGGCTGACATGATTTTAATCAAGCCATGAGCTGACGAGCGTCAGTTCATGGCGCCGGTTGTAGGCTGACCTTTGCGACTATGCGTACAACCAGCCTGCCAACACCCGGCCTGACCGACCAAGCTGTTGCCGAATCGCGGGCCAAACACGGGCGTAATAGTCTGACCGTTAATGCGCCATCGCATCTACTCACGACGATGAAGGAGGTGGTTGCCGAGCCGATGTTTTTGTTGTTGCTGGCTGCCTGTGCCATTTATTTTGGCCTCGGTCGGATTGAAGAAGCAATTACCCTCATCGTGGCCCTACTGGTCGTGTCCGGTATTTCGGTCTATCAATCCGTCCGCAGCGACCGGGCATTGGGAGCCTTGCGCGACCTCACTCAGCCCAAAGCACAAGTCCGGCGCAACGGCGTTTTAGCCACCGTGCCGGTCGAAGAAATCGTAGTGGGTGATGCTGTGCTGGTCGAAGAAGGCGAGGGCGTTCCCGCCGATGGGATGATGGCCACTGGCAACGATTTTTCGGTGGATGAATCCATTCTGACCGGCGAATCGGTATCAGTCACGAAAACGCCCGGCGATGCTGTTTTTGCCGGCACGACCACCGCGTCGGGCAGCGCGTGGCTGACCATTACGGCGATTGGCGGACAAACTGAATTAGGCAAAATCGGGCGCAGCATTGCCGACGTGCCAACCGAAAAAACGCCCCTGCAACGCCAGATCGACCAATTTGTGGGGCGGATGGCTTGGATCGGGCTGGGAGCTTTCGCGCTGGTTTGGGGCATCAATTACGCCCGTTCCGGTGATTGGGTCACGGCCCTGTTGTTTGGCCTAACGCTGGCTATGTCGATTCTGCCCGAAGAGATTCCGGTAGCGTTTAGCAGCTTTATGGCCCTCGGAGCCGCCCGCCTGAGCCGCGCCGGGGTGCTGACCAAACAGCCCCATACGGTCGAAAGTCTTGGCTCGGCCACGGTCATCTGCGTCGACAAAACCGGTACCATCACCCAGGAGGGTATGAGCGTCGGGCAATTGTATGATGGAGCCACCAACGCGCTATTGCCCGTGCCGGGAATCCTGTCTGAAACGGCCCAATCCGTGCTGGAATACGCGCGATGGGCCAGTGAAACCGAGCCATTCGATTCGATGGAAAAGGCTATCGTTGAGGCTTTTAGCGCGACGTTTACCGAAGCTGGCCCATCTGAAGCCGTTCCGGTTTTTTCGATGATTCACGAGTATCCGCTGGCCGGTTCGCCCCCGATGATGACCCACGTCCGGCAGTCGCCAACGGGTGTGGTGGTAGCGGGGAAGGGCGCGGTTGAGCATATTCTGGCCGTTTGCCAACCCGAGCCCGCTGTTGCCGAACGGGTTCGGAGCATGACTAAACAACTCTCGGCGGGTGGGTATCGGGTGCTTGGCGTGGCAACAGGTGCGTACCAATCGCCGGATTTTCCCGCCGAGCAGGACGCGTTTACGTGGTCGTTTCTGGGCTTGATTGCCCTCGAAAACCCACCCAAGGCCAACGCCAAAGCGGTGATTCAGTCGTTTGCCGACGCGGGCATCCGGATCAAGATGATTACCGGCGATTTCCCCGAAACGGCCCAGGCCATTGCCCGGCAGGTGGGTTTGCCCGGTGCCGACACCTTTGTAACGGGCCAGCAAATTATGGACATGGACGAGCCGACACTCCGGCAGCAGGCCGCGCAAACAGCAGTCTTCGCCCGGATGTTTCCCGAAGCCAAACTCCGGGTTGTAAACGCGCTAAAAGCCGCCGGTGAGATTGTGGCCATGACCGGCGACGGCGTAAACGACGGCCCGGCCCTGAAAGCGGCCCACATCGGTGTAGCGATGGGAAAGCGGGGCACCGAAGTAGCCCGGCAGGCGGCCTCATTGGTGCTGGTCAACGACGATCTGGGCAGCATGGTTGAGGCCATTGCGCAGGGTCGCCGGATTTATCAGAACCTCAAAAAAGCAATTGCCTACATCGTTTCCATCCATATCCCGATCATCCTGACGGTGGCCGTGCCGTTGCTGGCAAACTGGCGGTGGGAAAACCTGTTCAGCCCGGTTCACGTCATTTTTCTGGAATTGGTTATGGGGCCAACCTGTTCCATCGCCTTCGAGAACGAACCCGCCGAAGCCGGCCAAATGTTGCAGCAGCCCCGCCGACTGACCGACACCTTTCTGGCCGGGCCGGAACTGGGCCGCAGCATTGCGCAGGGGCTGGGAATTTCATTGGCGGTGCTGGGCGTGTATTACATGACGATGCAAGAAGGCGAATCGGTCGAAGTCGTCCGCACGCTGGCATTTACGACGCTGGTAATCAGCAATATACTGCTGACGCTGGTAAATCGATCATTTACGCAATCGGTGGTTCAGACGTTACGGGTGCCGAACTGGGTGCTATCGCTGATGTTGGGCCTGACGTTTGGGCTACTGCTGACCACGCTATTTGTGCCCGACGTGCGGCAGTTGTTCGGTTTTGCCCCCGTGACGGCCCCGGCGTTAGGCTGGTGTTTGCTGGCTGCGCTGGTTGGCGCGGGCTGGATTGAAGGGTACAAAGCGCTGAGGTGGGGATCAAAAAGTTAGTCTCTTTTAAAGAAGCAATAAATTAACATGAAAAACGCAGTCAAATTTACCGCAGTACTTTTCGCTGTTATCACGCTTTCAGCATTGATGGCGCATCTTCTTGAACTTCGGGTAAAAATAAATTTATCTAAAGAAAACTATCAGGTAGTTCAGGGGATTTACAGCGGATGGCAATGGTTAGGAATCTTCGAAGTGGGGGCCATACTGTTAACTATGGTCTGGTCCATAATTGATCGAAAACGGCAAACTATCTTCCCCTTTTTACTGATAGCATTGACTTGTTTTATTCTGAGTATTATTATTTTCTTCTCGTTCACGTTTCCAACTAATCAACAAACGTTGGGTTGGACAAATTTACCTGCCAATTGGAGTGAGCTTAGAAGGATCTGGGAGTATTCTCATGCCATAAGGGCTGTCTTATGCTTGCTTGGTTTCTCTTCTTTAGTAATAACAATCCTAAAAAATAATCGCGCTCAATGAATAACAGGAGCAGTTCGGCTACAAAAAAATCTCCGCTGGTATTTTTTTCATTGGTTTACGGACTGTCGATCCCGCTATGGATCATCGAAACTAAGATCGACGCTGACCGCTTGCCGCTGAACTTTTCGGTAACGGATATAATTGCTGCCTTTACGCCGTTGATTGCCGCCAGTATTCTTGTTTATAAAGAACACGGGCGGGCGGGTATCAAAATGTTATTCGGACGAATTTTTGACGGTTACAAAATCAGCCGGAAATTATGGTACGTGCCAATTATTTTTCTGCCGATTCTGCTGTATTCTTTGATCTGCCTGACTATCTATTTCGCCGGACTTCCCCTTCCGGGCCGGTGGGTTATTTCGTTCGGTTCTATTCCGGGTCTTTTCGCCCTTTTCTTCCTCGGTGCAGTGGTCGAAGAGACGGGTTACATGGGCTACGCGATTGATCCAATGCAGGAGCGATTCGGGGCGTTGCGAGCCGGTGTGTTGATAGGTATACTCTGGGCAGTCTGGCATTACCCATCGATTATTCAACAAGGTCACGGCTGGATCTGGATAGCCTGGGGAACACTCGGTACGGTGGCCGTGCGGGTGCTGATTATCTGGATTTATAACAATACCGGAAGGAGTTTATTCGCCTGCATTCTGTTTCATACGTTGCTGAATCTGGGAAGGCCATTATTCCCCGCCGATGAACACCATAACCCCTTGGTTGATTATCCGGCCATTCACTATTCGGTACTGGCAATCGCTGCGGGTATTGTCGTTTTTCTGTGGGGATCAAAGACATTAGCCCGGTACAGATATTCCTGATTTCTGCCTAATTATGAAATTGCTCACCTACTTCTTATTAGTTTTCGCGCTCTCCATTCCCTTCTGGATATTGGGAGTCATTGCCCCGGATTTTACAAAAATCTTTCCTATAAAACTTCCGATCAGTGCGCTGATGACATTTTGCCCGTTACTCGCAGCAGTCATTCTGGTTTACAGAGAACAAAAACGTCAGGGCGTTAACGAATTGTTACGGTTAGCATTCGATTTCAAAAAAATTAAGGGCAAACGCTGGTATATTCCTGTCGTTTTTCTGATGCCCGCTATCGCCGTTCTTTCTTATTACTACACGAAGTTTACGGGCGCACTAA
>JAYVAP010000477.1:0-4531 GCA_043750915.1 Spirosoma sp.
CGGAACGCTTCGCCCGCGCCAAAATCAGATTGGTCGGCAGGCAACTCCATAAATCCGTCGGCGTTGGTGAGGTTGGTAAAGTCCGCCGATCCAGAGCCGGGCAGGGGGTGAGCCAGCCGATATCCGTTGGATTCATGGGTGAGCCGAACGGGCAGAAAATAGGTAACGGCGGGCCTAAACGTAACCGGCGAGGCCAGTTGCGCGTAAGTCGCCCGGTCGGGCGGCAACCCCAGCGATGCCCGCAAGTAGGGCAACACGTAGCGACAAGCACACAGCACCGTGGAAACTGGGTTGCCGGGCAGGCCAAAGACAGTGCGGCCTGGCCCGGCCCATCCAGGCTGGGCCAGGATGGGCCGGGTACCAAACCAGAGCGGTTTTCCGGGCCGCTGCTCGACCTTATGGAAATGTTCCTGAACGCCCAGACCCGCCAGCACCTGGGGCACAAAGTCGGCCTTGCCCGCCGACACGCCCCCGCTCAGGATCAGCACATCGTTGTTGTCCAGTAACCCGGCCAGCCTGTCGTTCATGATGGCTTCATTGTCGATAATATGGTGCAGCGTGGCCGTGATGCCCAGCGTGGCCAGCGCGGCCCGGAGCATGTAGGTGTTAGACCGCCGAATTTGGTAGGGCAGGGGCACATAGGCTACATCGACCAGTTCGTCGCCGGTTGAAACGAGGGCCACCCGGGGCAGGGCCGTAACGGTCAGGGTGGCCTGCCCAACCGAAGCCGCCACGGCCAGGTCGGTTGGGCCCAGCCGGGTGCCAGTCGGGAGGAGAACGTTGCCCACCCGCTGGTCGGTGGCGCGGTAATGAATGTGCTGACCGGGTATCACATCGGCATGGGTGAGAATGGCCCGCCCCTCTGACTGGATAATATCTTCATACCGGATTACCGCATCGGCACCGGCGGGCAGCATAGCCCCGGTCATCACCTCAATGCAGGTGCCCGGCTGGGTCAGGCTTTGCGCTGGCTGGCCGGCCCGCTGCACCCCCACTATGTGGTAGGATCGGGTGCCCGCTGCGAAATCGGCAAACCGAATGCCGATGCCATCCATGGCCACCCGGTCGAAGGGTGGGAAGTCGCGGTCGGCGCAGATGGGTTCGCGCAGCACGCGGCCCAGGGCATTGTCGAGCGAAATAGACTCACTGGCAAGCGTAAGGAGGTGCTGCCGGGTGAGGGCAAAAGCGTCGGCAACGGCGTGCATAGTTGGAATTGTGGCGGGTGAATGATAAATTATAAGCGACAAGCGTAACGTCTTCGTAATATAAACCTAAAAATGAACTTATCTCACCTCACTGCCGACGGAAACCCGGCCATGGTCGATGTGGGGGCCAAAACCGCCGGTCGGCGCACGGCCCACGCCCGGTCGATGGTGGCCCTTGGTCCCGACATCATGCAGCACCTGAGCAATGCCGATATTCAGACCCGCAAAGGCCCCGTGTTCCAAACGGCCATCATTGCCGGCACAATGGCCGCCAAACGTACCGACGACCTCATTCCACTTTGTCATTCGCTGGGACTGGATCATTGCCGGATCACCATCATTGCCCAGAATAGCGATGCCGTTATCGATTGCTTTGTGTCGACGGAAGGAAAAACGGGTGTCGAGATGGAAGCCCTCGTGGGCGCATCGGTGGCCGCCCTGACCATCTACGATATGTGCAAAGCCCTCTCGCACGACATTATCATCCGGGAAACGAAACTGATGGAAAAAACGGGCGGTAAGCGGGATTTCAAACGTGAGTAAGCCCCGCGTGGATTCGCCCGGCCGGTCCGCCGGTGCGGTGGATTCGCCCGGCCGCTCCGGCGTACCGGTGGATTCGCCCAACGGTCTGATCCTGATTGGTGGGCGCAGCGTGCGCATGGGCCAGGATAAATCGCAGCTGACCTACTACGGCAAACCCCAGCGCAACCACCTGGCCGCCCTGCTTGAACCATACTGCCAGAGGGTCTACTGGTCGGTCAATGCCCGCCAGGCGACCGAACTTTTGGCATCAGGGCAGTTGCTGATTATGGATGCGTTCGACTGGCGGGGGCCGCTCAACGGTATTTTGTCGGCCTTTCGGCACGATCCCGCAGCGGCCTGGTTGGTGGTAGCCTGCGACCTGCCTTTGCTGACGACCCGTTCGCTGGATGCGCTCATAAACGGGCGTGATCCGGCAAAAAAGGCAACGGCATTTCGGGGTACGGACGGTCTGCCCGATCCATTACTGAGCATCTGGGAACCGGCATTTGTCCCGATCATAGACCTTGCTGTTACGACAGGACAGTATTCGCCCCGCCAACTGTTGCAACAGCATGATATTCAGCTGCTGACGGCCCCGGCTATTGAAGAGCTAACGAACATTAACGATCCGGCTGCCCGGACGCGGCTGGGTTTCTGAAACATACCAGCGGTTGCGCCTGTTTGGTTGGGTATGCATCCACTCCAAAAATTGCTCTGTGCGGCTGGTTCGCTCTTGTTGGGCACTGCCGCCACGGCCCAGCGCGTTACGCCCGTTACCAACGACCTGCGCGACTTCAGTGAGCAGCGCATCCGGCATCAGAAAAACCTGGGCCTTGCGCTTGGCGGCTACGCCCTCGCCAACATTGCCGTGGGTAGCATTGCCGCTGGCAGAACGACCGGCGAAACCAAGTATTTTCATCAGATGAACGTTTATTGGAACCTGTTCAACCTCGGCATTGCCGGGGCGGGTTTGCTTGGTTCGCGCAAGGCCAACGGCGAAACGCTGGGAGAGGCCATTAAACAGCATCAAAACATGAAGCAGGTGCTGCTCTTCAACGCGGGTTTAGATGTGGCCTACATCGTGGGCGGGGCTTACCTGCGCGAACGGGCAGGCACACGCCCCGACAAGGCCGATCAGCTGCGGGGTTTCGGTAAATCGGTGATGGTGCAGGGTGGATTTCTGCTCGCCTTCGACGTGGTTAATTACCTCATCTTCAAAAACCGGGGCGACAAACAGCAGCTCCGGCTCGTTTCGGCCGGGCCGATGGGCGTGGGATTAGTGTTGCCCATCAGGTGATTTTCAGGATTTAGTTGCAAGTTTGCATACATGAATCAGGACGAAAAATTTTTGCGCGAAGCCATCCGGCTGGCTCGCAACGGCATGACAACCGGGCAGGGCGGGCCGTTTGGTGCCGTGATCGTTAAAGACGGTCAGATTGTTGGGCGGGGCTGCAATCAGGTCACCTATACCAACGACCCCACCGCCCACGCCGAGGTAGTGGCCATCCGCGATGCCTGCCGCAAGCTCAACACATTTCAGCTGCCGGGCTGCACGCTCTATGCCTCCTGCGAACCCTGCCCCATGTGCTTAGGTGCTATCTACTGGGCACGGCCCGCGCGCATCGTTTACGGTGCATTTCACTCCGACGCGGCCGGGGCGGGTTTCGACGATCAGTTTATCTATGACCAACTCGACAAACCCCGCGAGCAACGGCATATTCCCATGCACCAACTCCTGCGTAACGAAGCCAACGTTGTTTTTCAGGAGTGGGTAGACATGGAAAAGCGGATAGCCTATTAGCTGATAAATATGTCCTCTCACCATATTGTCCGCGATGAGCAGGAACCCGCCCTGCTGATTGCCAATGGCGAAAGCTGTCATGCCGAACTTCTCGGCCAGCTACTGGAATGGAGTCCGGTGGTGGTGGTGCTCGACAGCGCCATCTGGCGGGTGCTGGACCTGGGTATCAAAATAGACGTGCTGCTCGGTGATTTTGATAGAGACTTAGACCTGGATAGCATTCGGGCCCAGCAGTATCCGCTAACGGTGGTGCATGCACCCGATCAGGACAAAACAGACCTCGAAAAAGGCATTGAGTACCTCATCGAGCGCGGCTTTCCGGCCGTCAACATCATCTGGGCCACCGGCCGGCGGGCCGATCACAGCCTGACGAACATGACCAACATTGTTCGTTATAAAGACCAAATCCGGCTAGTGATGCTCGACGATCATTCCCGGATTTTTCCGCTCGTGGGCCGCTACGAGAAGTGGTACGAAGCCCGAACGCCCCTGTCGCTCATCCCCGTCGGCACGGTATCGGGCATCAGCACGGCCGGACTAAAATATAATCTCCACCACGAATCCCTAACGCTGGGCTACCGCACCGGCAGCAGCAACGAAGCCGCTCAGGACGGTTTTGTGCGCATCGAAGCCCAAGCCGGCGATTTGCTCATCATGGAGTGCTGGGACTGAAACCCTGCCAGTGGCCCGATAGGGTCCTGGTAGTGGTTGAACTACGCTTATACTACCACTACCAGGGCCTTTGGGCCACTGGCAGGGTTTGTTGAACTACGCTTATACTACCACTACCAGGGCCTTTGGGCCACTGGCAGGGTTTGTCCGTAACCGTACACAAGTTGTCCGATATCGGACACTGAACGCGTGGTTGTTTTCAGAAAATAAGCCATTACAGCGCAGGAAGGCCATTTTTTTTAGTTGGCAGGGCATTTGCATAGTAGTCATAAAATGGTGGTCCGGCCTGGTCCAACCCAAAATTATGCTCCGCAACTACCTCAAAATCGCC
>JAYVAP010000478.1:0-8361 GCA_043750915.1 Spirosoma sp.
ATTATGACGCTTTTACTTACTAACGTCATTCCGTCTGACCAATGTGAAATCGAGAAACTTGCCTCTATCAGGCTTGGCAGGAGCCATGCAACAAAGCCACTGATTCCCTGTAAATTATAGAGTAATTTTTTATGTCAAAATTTTATTTAACGAAACTCCTATATCCAGAGAAGGTTAAAAGTCATGATACTCTTCCTAAAGCTGACGTATCTGTTGTATTAAATATCTGGAAACGAAATTACCTGGTCGAACAACTCGAATCTCTTTTTGCACAAACAGTGTTGCCCAAAAATATTTGGATTGTTCAATATGAAAATCATTTGTCTGTAGCAAAAATACGATGCCAGCATCCTGAAATAAACTACTTACATGCAACCGAAAACCTTAAATACTTTGGTCGCTTTAGCCTGATTACCCACCTTACTACGCAATATGTCTGGGTACTCGACGACGACGTTATTCCCTCAGCTACCTGGCTTCAAACCTGTATCAGCACCTGCGAAGCGAGAAACGCTATCGTCTGTAGCAACGGTCGGATCATTGGTCAGCATGACTACACCCCGGAAGCTTCTATACGACATCCGCAAACGCAATTTGTGGGCGACGCGTGTTATCCGCAACCAACCAATTACTGCCCGGCAGACACTTATGTTGATTATGGGTGCAGTAGTTATTTTTTCAAAACAGCGTGGATAGAGCATTTCTGGTCGGTTTGGCCCTTCACGTTGCAAACCGGGGAGGACATGCATCTGTCGGCTACGTGTAAATTACGGGGCGGCATTGCTACGGTTATACCAGCGCAGCATATAGCTTACCAAAGTGGTAATATCAAACCGCTATACAGCAGCGATGAGCACGCATCCTGGCTGAAAGAAGGTTTTATCGAACAACGTCGGGCAGTATTACAGTACTTGATCGATGAAAAGGGGTGGAAACCCCTGCTTTGGAGGTAAGGCTGTTTACTGATACATAAATCCGCATAAATCTGCATAAAAACGCATAACAATGAGCTAACTTTTCCCGCACCTTTGTTCAGGTAATCAGACTTTCTGTGGTTTCTGGATTGGAGTGGGTACTCCCGTTTACCTTAATATCCACCAATCTGCGTCAGCGTATCGGGAGAGATAATGTCCCGATGCGTGATATGATGGGGTGACTAAAAGTAGGGATTCAGGTGAATCGCATATATAATTTCACGTTTAACCGTTGTGTAGTATGAAAAAGGCATTGCTGGGTTTTGCGGATAGCCTGCTCTCGAGGGAGCAGATGAAAAAAGTGCGGGGTGGTTGCGGGGGTTCCGGCGGTTCCGGTGGTGGTGGCTGTTCAGCAGATTGTAGTGGAACAAATCAATGCGTCTCAGGTGATCCAGATAGGTATGGATGTCGCTGTGAAACAAATAGAGTTTGTACACAGATCAATTACAAGTAGTAATATAGTCAATAACTGATGCTATGCAACACTTTCATTGATTGGATAAAAACAGGCTTTTCTGTCTCTGGAAAGTCTTATTCCAGCCAACTCAGACAGATCGTACGTAGCATCAGTTATTGACTAAGTATAGTTTTACACACAATTAACGAAAAAAAAATCCCATGAAAAACTTATTTTTATTTATCTTCCTTTTGTTTATCTATTTTGACTTATATTCTCAAAATAAATCCTATTTTTTAAAAGGCAAAGTGAATGTAGATTCAGGTATCGCACGTTTGATACCCACAAGTGGGGAAGAATACGATCCGAATAAAGGAAACATCTATGAGGTAAAAATATCAAAAGGAGTATTTACATTTAAAGGGAAAATGCTATACCCTTGTAGTTATATTATTCAAATAAAGCCAAATTACATTTCGGATGAATTTATTATCGATCCCGGTAATCAAAGTATTGTATGTAACATTGATTCACTTCGAGAAACTCCAAAAATTTACAATAATAGTATGAATGAGCGCGTATCGTATATAAAATATTTAGCTCCGATCAATATGCAGAGAGAAGAACTAAGGGAAAATTATTTTAGCGAAAAGTTAGTTGTTGCTGACAAAAAGGCGGGTGATAGTCTAAAAAGTAGTTATTTAAATAAACGAAGTTACCTATTAAGTAACTTTAACGCTGCTTTAATAAGATACTCGAAACATCACTCAAAATCCTATGTAGTTTTATGGGATTTAGTAAAATCGATGAAGGATGGTTATCAACCAGTTTATGACACCATTTTTGCATCATTAGATATTAATTTAAAAAAGACAACCACAGGTAATGTATTAAGACAACGGCTTTCAACATCAAAAATAACTTCTATAGGAAAATTTTTCCCAACATTGAAATTATTAGACGCACAGGAAAAAATAGTAACTTTGTCTTCCCCTACGTTTAAACAAAGCAATTATTTGCTCATAGATTTTTGGTTCAGTTATTGCGGAGCATGTTTTGAAGAGTTTTTGAAGTATAAAGATTACCGTAGTTCATACAAAAAAGAAGTATTCAATATCATAGGGATTTCAATAGATAGTCGCAAGGATATTAACAACTGGAAAAAAGTTATAAAAGAAAAGAAACTTTACTGGGATCAATATTTAGATATAGATGGAAAAATAACGACCAATTTATTATCTATAAAATATTTCCCATCTAATTTTCTACTTGACAAAAATGGTGTCATTATTCAGAAGAATATAAGCCCTGAGGAGTTGAAAATTTTTCTTGAAAAAAATGTAAAAAAATAAGGTTGCCTATATTTTTTGTGAATTTATACGAGGATGCCCAAAAGTCGTAACCGAAGATGCTTAAAACTGGTTGTCCCAAAATTGGCCCCTTTGACACTTCGGATCAGATTATTGAGACCCTCTGTTACCGTAGATGATGTTCTGTTTTTTGGGAATCATTATTGTCGCTCCGGCATATCATTCTCCTGTAGCTAATCAAGACCAAGTCATATTCTAAAACTACGAAATGTAGTTTTAGAATATGACTTAAAAACAACAAACTAATTTATCATGAAAACGATAATTTTTTTCATCATCCTTGCCCTTGTCCTTTTATTCAATGGCTCGTCTTATGGTCAGGTTTTCACTGTTAGTGGTAAACTGAGACCCGGATGTTCTGTGAAAGAATTAGTAATAAAGAAAATTGTTGATTTGTTTACACAACAAAAAATTGCTGTTGTACCCGTGGTTGATTCACAGTTTAAATTCAGCAAACAATTGATCGAACCGGACGTTTACATTATTAGCGAAAACGGAGGAAAAGATTTAGCTATCTTTATTTGGCATACAGATACTTACATGGATCTTAGTTGTAATGGTTCACATACACGAGAAACAGTCATTACTAACTCGCCACTCACGGTAGAAATGAGACAGTTTCACGGGGAAAGACAAAAAATACTACAACCATTAACGGATATTGATGTAAGGATTGAAAAAAATAAAGTAACCCATGAATTCAATAAACAACAGGTAGATAGTTTATCTAAAATAATGTGGAAAGACATGTCATTTTACAAAAAGAAATTAGTGGGCCTTAATTTAGAATACGTAAAAAATCACCCCAATTCTTTCCTCAGCCTTTATATTTTAACGGAGTATGGAGAGGAAAACAAAAAAGAAGCATACCGGGATGCCTTCAAAACCCTCCCCGATACGCTAAAAAATCATAGTCGGGCTAAAATCTACCAATGAAACCCTTCCCCCACTACACCCAACTCGATCAGATGGACTGCGGCCCCACCTGCCTGCGCATGGTGGCCAAACACTACGGGCGTTTGTTTACGGTGCAGTCGCTGCGGGAAAAGGCGCAGATTGGCAAAGAAGGTGTGTCGTTGCTGGGTATTTCGGAAGCCGCCGAGAACATGGGCTTCCGGACGCTGGGGGTGAAAATTCCCTTTGAAAAATTAGCCAACGAGGCCCCGTTGCCCTGCATTGTGCATTGGGACCAAAACCACTTTGTGGTGGTCTACGCCATTAAAGGCGCGTCGGGTGGCTGGATGAGCCGAATCCGGGGCGGGCGCAAAGCACCCAAAGTAGCGGGTATCGACGGGCACATACCGTTTGCGCCCGTTCTTGATTTTCAGGTTAGCGAAAACGAAATTATTATTCCACCAACGGTACCGTTTAATCCGCAACCACCGGGACAAACAAAACCTAAAGGAACGGTCTCGGTAGCAGATCCCGGCCGGGGATTGGTTTCTTATACCGCTGAAGAGTTTTGCCAGCACTGGCTCTCGGCGCAAACGGCCGGGACTGAAGAGGGCGTTGTGCTGTTGCTGGAGCCGACCCCCGCATTTTTTGAGCAGGAAGACGAACTCCCCCTCAAGGGGGCCGGGGGGTACGGTTTCGAGCGGGTGCTGGCCTACCTCTGGCAATATAAACGGTTGCTGGTGCAATTGGCCCTGGGCCTGCTGGTGGGAAGCGGATTGCAACTCCTGTTTCCATTCCTGACGCAGTCAGTGGTCGATGTGGGTATCAACACCCAAAACCTGTCGTTCGTGTACCTTATTTTGGGGGCACAACTCATGCTCATGGCCGGGCGGCTGTCGGTCGAATTTGTCCGAAGCTGGATTCTGCTTCACATCAGCACCCGCATCAACCTCAGCATCCTGTCCGATTTCCTCATTAAGCTAATGCGGCTGCCGGTGTCGTTCTTCGACAGCAAGCAGTTCGGCGATATCATGCAGCGCATCGGCGACCACCATCGCATCGAGTCATTTCTGACCGGACAAACGCTGTCGGTGCTGTTTTCGATGGTCAACCTGCTCATCTTCGGCATGGTGCTGGCGATGTATAACCTCAATATTTTTGGCATTTTCATGGGGGCGAGTGTGCTCTACGTCGGTTGGGTGATGTTGTTCCTGCGCCAGCGCCGGAAACTCGATTATCGCCGTTTCGATGCCGGATCTAAAAGTCAGAGTGCGCTGGTGCAGCTCATTCAGGGAATGCAGGAAATAAAATTGGCCGGTGCCGAGCGGCCCATGCGCTGGGCGTGGGAGCGGATACAGGCCCGGCTGTTTCGGTTGCAGATGCGCGGGCTGGCCCTGAATCAGTACCAGCAGGCGGGGGCGTTTGCCATCAACGAAGGCAAAAACATTTTTATCACTTTTCTGGCCGCGCAGGCCGTTATCAGCGGGCAGCTAACGCTCGGGGCCATGCTGGCGGTGCAGTATATCATTGGCCAGCTCAATAGCCCCATCGAGCAATTGATCGGTTTTGTGCAGGGCCTGCAGGATGCTAAAATCAGCCTCGAACGGCTCAACGAGATTCATACCCTCGCCGACGAGGAAAATCCTTTGGCAAACCCTCCGGGAAATACGTTTGAAACAGTCGGTACTGATTCTCCTTTTGGGGGTATGGGCGGGCTGCAGCTGCGGGGCATCACATTTCAGTATCCCGGTGCGGGCAATGAGCCAGTGCTGCGTGGTATTGATCTGACTATTCCGGAAGGGAAAATAACGGCTATCGTGGGCATGAGCGGCAGCGGCAAAACGACCCTGCTGAAACTGCTGCTGAAATTCTACAAACCTGCCCACGGCGAAATCCGGTTGGTCGGGTCTGTGGGGGCGGCCATCCCGCCGGGTGGTACGACCGCCGTTACAGCGGGCCGGGCCGGGGTAAATCTGCGTAACATCGGCCACGCGGTGTGGCGGGCGCAGTGTGGCGTGGTGATGCAGGATGGTTTTTTGTTTTCCGATTCCATTGCCCGCAACATCGCCGTGGGTGTGGAGCGCATCGACGCTTATAGGTTGGAACAGGCCGTGCGGGTGGCTAACCTGCACGAGTTTGTGGAGGGGCTACCGTCGGGCTACCACACAAAAATTGGGGCCGAGGGCAGCGGCATCAGTCAGGGACAGCGGCAGCGGATTCTGATTGCGCGGGCCGTCTATAAAAATCCGCAGTACATCTTTTTCGACGAAGCCACCAACGCCCTCGATGCGACCAACGAAGCCGTTATCATGAAAAACTTAGACGACTTTTTTCGGGGGTATGCCGAAAACCGACGGGCCAAAAATCGGCGGACCGTGGTTATTGTGGCGCACCGGCTCAGCACTGTTTGCCAGGCCGATCAGATCGTGGTGTTGGACAAAGGCATCCTGACCGAAAGTGGCACCCATGCCGAATTGGTGGCCCGGCGGGGCGACTACTGGCGGTTAGTAAAAAACCAACTGGAGTTGGGGGCGTGATGTTATGGGTTATTACACAGAGACACACGGAGTAAAATGAGATGCACCAAGTCCTCTGTGTAACTCCGTTCGCTCTGTGTGTCTCTGTGTAATAATCTTAAAATCAGATAAAAACTCAACCATGTCCCAATCCGCTCAATTCATCGAACTACGTTCCGAAGAAGTACAGGAACTCCTCACGCGGGTGCCCTCATGGCTGCTGCGCTGGGGCATTACGGTCGTGTTGCTGGCCCTCGCCCTGATTTTTGCCGGGGCCTGGTTCGTACATTATCCCGACCTGGTGCGGGCATCGTTCAAACTTACATCGGCCAATGCGCCCAAAGCCGTGCTGACCCGTACCGAAGGCAAACTAACGCGGTTGCTCACCCACGAAGGTCAAACCGTGCGGGCGGGTGCTACGCTGGCTTATCTTGAGAGCACCGCCCGCCACGACGAAGTCCTGCGGCTGTCGCGGGAACTGGCCAAAGCCTGGACCCTCGCCCGCCGGGGTAATCTGGAAGGGCTGGATCGGCTCAGATTATCGGACTATAACCAACTGGGTGAATTGCAAAATGCCTACCAGACCTTCGAGCAGGCGCATATTCAGCTGCGGGCCTACCTGACCAACGGGTTCTACAGCAAGAAGAAAGCCATGCTCCGGCAGGAAGTGGTGGACCTGCGGGCACTGAAACAAAACCTGCACGAGCAACACGCCCTACAGGCGCAGGACATTAAGCTGGCGCAGGAAGACTATGACGTGCAGCTGCTGCTGGCCCGCGACAAAGTCATTGCCCCGCTGGAACTGAAGCGCGAAGAAAGCAAAAATATGGCCCGGAAACTGCCGTATCAGCAAACGGCATCGGCCCTCATCAGCAACCTCACCGCCCAGCGCGCCAAACAAAAAGAGATGCTGGAATTAGATAAGCAGGTAACCGAAGAGCGCGACAACTTCCTGCAGGCCCTGAACACCCTGCAAAGCGCGACCGATGCCTGGAAAACGAAATACGTGCTGACGGCTCCCGTGGGCGGGCGGGTATTTTTTCCCGGCACGCTGCAGGAAAATCAATCTGTGACGCTGGGACAGGAGTTGTTTTACGTGGCCCCGCCCGTTACCGACTATTTTGGTGAGTTGCGCATACCGCAGCAAAACGCCGGCAAGGTGCGGGTGGGGCAGGCGGTGCTGGTGAAGTTTGCGGGCTTTCCCTATCAGGAGTTCGGGGCGGTGCGGGGGCGCATCACCACCATCGCCGACATTCCCCTGCGCGACAGTGTCTTTCTGGCCAAAGTGGTGCTGCCCGTTGGACTGAAAACTACTTATGGCAAGTCGCTGGCTTACAAAACGGGCATGACGGCCTCCGCCGAAGTCATCACCGACGACAGCCGCCTGCTCGAAAAACTGTTTTATCAACTCCGTAAAGTAGCCGGCGGGCGGTAAGCGCGTAGGCAGGAACCGCACGATCCAAATTGAACTTCGTCGAAAAGTGGCCAACGTTGCCGTTGATTTTGGGTTCTACTCCCTCTTTTGGATGTAGACCGTAGATTCGCGCCTACTTTTTATGATTCGCGACGCGGAGTCCGGGACGCGAAGTCCGCGTCCCGGACTTTTTTTTGTAGTGGTTCCAGAAATAGAGTAGGTTTCATTTTTGTTAGTCTAACTTCTTGTTTTGGTAGATAGAAAAACTGTAACTGCTTGAGTCTTTCGATTCATATCGGTGATTTTGTCGTGTTTAACATTCGATAATATGGCTAAATTGAGACCTGAAAACCATTGTGCTAACCTGACAAACGGAGATTATTCTCCCCAAAACCATCAGCACTGATTCGTAGCCTCGCATGAAATCAATGAAAAACCACGGTATACTCTTTTTTCTCTGGCTAACCGTACTGGCCTGCAAAACCCCGGACTTGCCCGCGCCGGTGATCCTGCCCGATCCCCTCACCGCGTCGCAGGCATCATTGGTCAGCGTTCAGGCTACGGGCGCGGCAACGGCCGAGCTGATGGTGAAAAATATCCGCCTGAATGAATCCGGCTGGCAACTCACGGTTACCACCGCCGGTGGCAGCAGCCCGGTTCTCACAAGTGGCGGAACAAAGTCGCTGGCCGATTTTGCCCTCACCACCCTGCGGCTGAATGGCCTCGTGGCGGGGCAAACCTACCAGCTTCGGCTGGCCTTTAAGTTTGCCGAACGGGACTCGCTCGTGGCCTTGCG
>JAYVAP010000479.1:0-4746 GCA_043750915.1 Spirosoma sp.
CACGACGACGTTGGCTATGGGTTTTGGGGCAAGATAGCCTTTCCTGCGGTTATTTAGGTGCTGTAGCGACCCGCCTTCAAACACTAATGCCCAGAAAAACGTATATACCAGATAGTGCCTAACAGAACACGGCTGCATCGTATGGACTTCATTGATTATTACAGTGTGCTGGGCCTGCCAAAAACAGCACCCGACAGCGACATTAAAAAGGCGTATCGCAAGCTGGCCCGGAAGTACCATCCCGACCTGAACCCCAGCGATGCGGAGGCCAACAAAAAATTTCAGCAGATCAATGAGGCCAACGAGATTCTGAGCGATCCCGAAAAGCGAAAAAAATACGACCAGTACGGCAAAGACTGGCAACACGCCGAGCAGTTTGAAGAGGCCCGTCGCCAACAGCCGCAACGTCCGTCCGCTGCGCAGGGCAACGCCACCGGCGACGACTTTGCGGGTGGGTTTGGCGGAACCGATTTTTCGGATTTCCTCTCGTCCATGTTCGGGCAGGAGGGCGGTGCCCGCAGTGGCCGGCAGCAAACCCAGTTTCGGGGGCAGGATTACCAGGCCGAACTACATCTGAATTTGCGCGATGCCCGCGAAACGCATAAGCAAACGCTGGCCGTCGATGGAAAAAACATCCGGATTACTGTACCGGCCGGCATCGAAAACGGTCAGAAAATAAAATTGGCGGGCTATGGCTCGCCGGGTATGAACGGCGGGCCAGCCGGTGATCTCTACATTACATTCGTTATTGCCGACGACCCCCGCTTCAAACGCATGGGCAACGATTTGCACCTCGACGAAGAAATAGACTTATACACCGCGCTGCTGGGGGGCGAGCGCGTGGTGGAAACGATGGACGGAAAGGTAAAACTGGCCGTTCAGCCCGAAACCCAGACCGGAACGAAGGTCCGCCTGAAGGGCAAAGGGTTTCCCGTTTATAAACAGGACGGCACCTTTGGCGACCTCTACATCAGCTGGCAGGTGAAACTGCCCACCAACCTGACCGATCAGCAGAAAGAACTGTTCCGGCAATTATCGACCCTGTAAACGCGCTAACCCCATGCAAACCGAATCTTTAGTTCCCGTCCGAGACTTCTGCATTTATCACAACGTAACAATCACCTTTGTCGACACCTTGGTCGATAAAGACCTGATTGCCCTGCTGACCATTGAGGAAATTCCCTACGTGGAACCCACTCAGTTGCCACAGTTGGAGAAGTTTGTCCGGCTGCACCGCGACCTGAACATTCACCCCGACGATCTGGACGTTGTTGCGGAGTTACTGGACCGGATGGAAAGGTTACAGGATCAGGTTCTGACGCTGCAAAACCAATTGCGGTTCTATGAACGCTGACACCATCAGGGCGGTGGGAGCATGGAAAACGGTTACTGCGGTGGCGTGCTGGATACGGCCTAATTATCAACGATTTTCACCCGAATCCGGTGCGGTGCCGGTTGGTTTCCGCCAAAGTAGAGTCCCGTTTTATAGGCGAAGGTTTTGTTGTGCGTGAACGGAATGGGCTTGCCGCCCAGCAGCTGATACATTTTACGGGTATAATCAATCTTGATGGTCAACAGCGTGGGCGTGTTGAGCGCTGTTTCTGCTACTTTGAAGTCGATGCGCTTGCCCTCTACATACACGTAAGCCCCCAGGTCGATGCGGCCCCGCTGCGGGTTCCAACGCCAGCCCACCCGCGCCCCGTCGATCTGATGGGGCGGAGTGCCAGTGGTGATGTCCTGATCTTTGGAGCCGACGAAGCCCAGACCAATTACTTTGTTCCAGTCCTGCGCATCCACCTGGCCCACATCGTAGATACACGAACTGTCGAAGGTAACGGTAGCCGAAACCTCATCGGGGCCAAAAAGAATACCGGCTTTGCGTTTGGGCAGTGCTTCATGATCGCCGGCTTCGATAACGACCCAGTCGGGATTCGACACCAGAAAATCCGGCACACAACCACTCATCAGCAGCGTCAGCCCCAGTATTAGGCACATCGCCTGCCCGGTTCTGTCTCGCAAAAAGGTCGGTATGCACGTCATGGGGAATGGGTCGTAAAAAGAGAAGTATCTCGCCACAAAGAACGCTGAAAATGGGTCATTATATTGTCCCGCAGGCTCAGATATACGAGAGCATACCCGCTGTAACCCACAATTGTTCAGGCCTTAGGGCCAGGTACTGACACTGACCGGCGTATTCGGCACGGAGGTAAATAATCCTTTGCTATAACTGACCAATACCTACTATCCGGAATATAGCAATCCGCTTCGGTGCCTGACGAGCAGAACGCCATCAGTAGGTATAGGGCCTTTGTGTATTTACTGCTTATGTCTCACGCTTCCATCACCCGTCGCCAAACCCTGACCGCCCTGACTGCTGCCGTGGGCGGGGCTATTCTTCCTCAATCAGCGCAGTCTGCGGTGGATGCATCACCGTTCACCCTTTGCCTGAACATGAGCACCATCCGGGGCCATAAGCTGGGCTTCGCCAACGAACTAGAAACAGCCGCTAAAGCGGGCTTCCGCTCGGTCGAAATCTGGATCGACACGTTCCAGAACTACCTGAAAACCAATTCAATCACTGATATCAAAAAGCGACTTGCCGATCTCGGCCTGACGGTTGAGAATGCCATTGGCTTTGCGCCTTGGATTGTGGACGATGTAGTAACGCGCCAAACAGGCACTGATCAGCTCAGACGCGAAATGGACCTGCTGGCGCAGATTGGTTGTCTGCGCATTGCCACCCCGCCCGTTGGTGCCCACCTGCCCAACCACCCCGCCCTCGACCTGCGCCGGATTGCCGAACGATACCGCACCATTTTGGACTTAGGAAACCAAACTGGTGTTGTTCCCCAACTGGAACTGTGGGGTTTCTCCAAAAACCTCAGTAAACTGAGTGAGGTTCTGTACGTAGCTGCTGAAAGCGGCCATCCGTCGGCCAGGCTGTTACTGGACATTTACCACCTCTACAAGGGCGGTACCGCTGCGGCCAGTTTGCCACTCGTGGGTAAACCCGCCATCGACATTTTTCACGTCAATGATTACCCCGCTAACCTCACCCGCGATGCCATCACCGATGCCGACCGCGTTTTCCCCGGCGATGGCGTGGCACCCATTCGTAGCACCCTCGCCCTAATCAAAAGAACCGGTAAACCCATCGTACTCTCACTGGAGGTATTTAACGAAAGCTACTACGCCGAAAATGCGCAAGTTCTGGCCACCAAAGCCTTTGCAAAAATGAATGCACTGGTGGCCGACTAACGAAATAGAAAAGGCATTTTCTACTCCCCCGGTCTCAGACTGTCAGGGTGCAAATATAAAAACAATTGCATACAACCGCTGGGGGGTTGGGCTTCTCCTTGCCTGGGCTATCGGCACCCACCTTTGCGACCCATGCATTGAGCGTTACCGAAATTTTTTTGCCCAATGGTTTGAGGAAGACTTTGTAGTTTTGAGTTTGTATGGCGTGAGCATGTAAAGTCAATCACTTATTTCAACGCGCAAGGTGGCCGGAACACCCTTTGAATGGGGCAAACTAACATCGGAATAATCATAAAAATAGCACCATATTCCCAGAAAAGTAATAATTAATGCTCTCTGCAAAATCTTCACCCTATTTTTACGTTTTATAAAACAGCGTTCTATACCATTTGCCTATGATCCGTTTTGCCGGTAGTGTGGCTTGCCTGCTGATGACCTTTGCTGCGGGCCACAGCCATGCTCAGGATAACAAATCTATCCAGCTCATTTTGCCTGCTCAGCCCAACTGGAACATGGTGCCTGAGGGCAGCCTGGTCCGGTTCGACCTGAAAGCAACTGGTCTGGCCAACGATACGCTGCTTTTTTCGCTGGGCGATGGGCGGCCCGAAGGTATGGTTCTCGACTCGCTGGGCCACTTTAGCTGGCGACCGGATTTTGCCCTCGCCGACCGGATTCAGACAACCCACCTTGTACCGGTTCAGTTTATTGTTCGCAACCGACGCGGGCAAACCACTTCCCAAACAGTTGACTTTAAGGTGCTGCACGTGAACCGGCTCCCGGTGGTGGGTGAGCTGCGGCCTTTCTACGTTCGTTACCGCACCGAGAACACCTATTCGATCGGCACTGATGTTGTCCATGATGACGACGGCGATCCCTTTGTGTTTATTCCCATTGCTGATCAGATGCCCGAAGGCAGTAAGCTCAGTGCTCAGGGCGAACTGACCTGGACGCTGTCTAAAAACCAGTTCAATCAACTCAGGACCAAGCCCGTCTACATCGAGTTTTGGGTGGAAGATCAGCCCGCCAAAAGCCGCACCAAAGGCCGCCTGAAAATTGAGCCGACCTTGATGGATTTGCCGCCCGACATTCAGATTGTGCCGGGCGAAACCCGCTACAAACTCCGCGAAAGTGCCTCGGTGAACCTCAAATTCTACCTCTCCGACCCCAACGGCGACGACGATATTGCGACATTCGACTTTTTGGGCGACAACCTCGACATTCCCAAAACCGCCTTAGTGCGCAACACGGCAAATCAGTATGAGTTTATCTGGAAGCCGGGTTACGACTTTGTGAAAGACCCGTATGACTCGTTGCAAACCACATTGACGTTTTATGTGTTGGACAAAGCCCAAAACCGAGACGAGCGTAAAATCACGTTTACGATTCTCAACGCCGTGAACGAAGAAGCCAGAGATCGGTATCTGTATTCGCAATATCGGCAGGTAATGACCACCGCGTGGGGCCTGACCGAGCAGATGGGCGAAAAAG
>JAYVAP010000480.1:0-3112 GCA_043750915.1 Spirosoma sp.
CCCGATTCGTAGGCGGTGTAGCCGAGCACGACGCGCAGGTAGCGGTGCGGTTTCTGGAGGGGGATGAGGGCGTTTGGCTCGATGTTGACAAACAGGTAATTAAATGGAAAAGCCCTGGGAACCAGCGCGGCAATGGGTGTTTGGCCAATATCCAGGCCTATATAAGCCGCGCGGGGCCGGGGTGGTATTTGGGCCGGGAGCCGGGTCGCGGGCAGCAATGCGAGTAGCAGGAGTAGGGCCGTTCTCATAGCTCAATGGTTAGGCGGATGTTTGTTCGCTCACGGCTACTGCCCCACCCAATCGCACTATAATCGGCCGGGACATACTCGGCAACCGTCACGCGGCCCCGGCTCAACCGGGCTGTGGTGCCGTTTTCGGGTTTGAGCAGTTCCACCACATAGCCGCACTCCTGATTGCGGTAGTCGAATTTTCGTTTATAAAACAACGTCAATGTCTCCAGTTTCCCATCCAGCCTGAGCACATAGCGGGTGCTGTCGGCAGCCAGGTTAAGGGGCAGCGAATAGGCGTAGAAAGACGTGCCCGTTTGCGGTCTGACCGGATTGGGCAACTGCCCCACCGCCCCGGCTCCGTAAAGCGTGTCGAGCAGAAAAGGTTTGCCCGACCGAATGGAAAACTGCATATTCGGTTCGGACACTGTTCCGCATCGTCGGCAACTGCCTAAACCCACTGCTACGCCCAAAAAAAGCGCGGTCAACACCCGTGAATAACGCATGATGGATGAATGTTTGGTTAGTTTTCCGAGTAATGATCCTATTCTTACTCAACCCGTTGGAACGGGGGCAAAATTGTGCCGCCTGCCTCGCCCAGCCACACCCGTTGCCCACCGGTTTTTCCCCAGCCCCGCAAGGTCACTGTGTCGCCATCGCGCAAAAATGTGCGGGTAGTTCCGGGCAGCGTTAGCGGATGTTGGCCGTTTTCGCTCAGCTCCAGTAACGACCCGCCACTGCCCGGCTCCGGCCCCGAAATAGTGCCCGTGGCCAGTATGTCGCCCACGTTCAGGTTGCAGCCGTTACTGGTATGGTGAGCCACCATCTGCGCAAAACTCCAGTATAAATGCCGGGCATTGGTTTGGCTGATAACGGTTTCGATACCCCCATTTGTTTCGATAACTACCTGTAAGTCAAGATCAAAATGGCCCGGTCGGGTGGCACTCAAATAAGGCAGCGGAGCCGGTTGCTGCGCCGGCCCGGCCACCCTAAAGGGTTCCAGATCGATAAGCGGAACAACCCAGGCCGACATACTGGACCCAAAATTTTTGCCCAGAAACGGACCCAGCGGCTGGTATTCCCACCGCTGAATATCCCGCGCCGACCAGTCGTTGAACAGTGTGACACCAAAAATAGCGTCTTCCGCATCGGCCATTGAAACCGGCTCGCCCAGTGGGTTGCTCCGGCCAATAACCAAGCCCAGCTCCAGCTCGAAATCCAGTGCCTGCGACGGCCCAAACACCGGCTCACCCGCGCCGTCGGCCAGCCGTTGGCCCTGCGGCCGACGAATGGGCGTTCCTGACACCACAATTGACGAAGCCCGACCGTGGTAGGCCACGGGCATGTGGCGATAGTTGGGCAGCAGCGGATCGCCCTGGGGCCGGAACAAACGCCCCACATTTTCGGCGTGGTGAATGCCCGCGTAGAAGTCGGTATAGTTGCCAATGCAAACGGGCAGGTGGAGGGTGGCCCGCGCCTGCTGAACAAATACCCGGTCCCGAACCGCGCTGAGTGCCCGTTCATTATCAGTCAGCAGCTGCCGGATGCGCTGGCCTACGGCCTGCCAGACGGGTTTGCCGAGGGCGATGAAATCGTTCAGCGCGGGCCGCGAAAAAACAGCCGGATCGAGCGCGGGCACATCCAGCAGACCCAGCCCCGCAACCGCTTCGAGATCGAGAATCTGGTCGCCGTGTTTGTAGCCTGCGCGGGGCAAAGCGGAGCCGTCACTAAAAATTCCGTACATAAGGTAGCGTACTACGCGCTGATATTCTGATAAATAGAGTCCATAATTCTGACAAACTCCTGATAGTCATTGTCGCTCAGATTGCCCCAGCCTTTGCGTCGCATGGCCGACACCACGGGTAGGACCTCGCCGTATTTTACCTCGCCTGCCTGGGTCAGATACACCAGAAACTTGCGCCGGTCCGTGTCGGCCATGCGCCGTTCGGTCAGACCTTTCTGGCTCAGCAGGTCGATAATCCGGGTTACAGTAGGCGCGTCTTTGGTGGTCATCTCCGAAATGGTGTTCTGGCTGATGCCGGGGTTGCGATACAAATGATCAATCACCACCCACTGATCGACGGTGAGGTCGAAACCGGCATCGGCAAATTGTTTTTGGAGGGCGTTCCTGATTTTCTTGATCGTGGTGTCAATCTTAAAAAAATACGCGCGGGTGTCGGCAGGGTGGGTCATAAAAAGTATGCCAGTCCCAAAGGGGGCGTTTTGCTGCCCCGATTGGCGGAGCCAAAATTAACAAACTATGGCCATAGACGTGCTACGGTCTGGCGGGGCACTTAGCAGGCGTTCGAGCGTGGCTTCAATGGCGGGCACCGATTGGTAGAGCTGTTCGTAGGAATCGATGACGAAATACTGCGCCTGAAAATGGTCAATAACGTAGGGTGTTTGAAGCAGCGTTGCCACATCGTAGGGAACGCGCTGGGGCCGGTCACTCTCCAAACTATAAATTGTCTCGCCCGGCGACGATAAAATGCCGCCCCCGTAGATACGCAACTGGCGGTTTCCCTGCTCATCCGTTTCCCGGATCAACCCAAACTCAACCGTATACCAATAAAGCCGGGAAATCATGTCGATGGCTTCCGGCCGATCCACAAACCGAAGCGCAATCTGGCTCAGGGCGGCCAGAAAGTTACAAAACGACTGATTGGTCAGCACGGGTACGTGGCCAAACGTGTCATGAAACATGTCTGGCTCGGGCAGGTAGTCGAGCTGGTCGCGGGTGCGTAGCCAGGTTGTGGCCGGAAACTGCCGGTTGGCCATCAGCTCAAAAAATTTGCGGTTGTCAATCAGGCCCGGCACCGCCACCACGCGCCAGCCCGTCAGGGGCAGCAAGCGCGGGTTGAGGTCGCGGTCGAAATCCGGGATTT
>JAYVAP010000481.1:0-2931 GCA_043750915.1 Spirosoma sp.
GCAAAAATAGGGCTTTATCGGAATAGTACTATATCAGTTCATGAATGCTTAGGGAACGGCACCAAAACGCACTTATTTGTAGGCAACTGCTTTCTGGAATATGTTCTATTTATACACTGAAAATTTTAATCCATTTAATCCATTTTTTCTAAACAACCCTATTCCTGATCCGTTTCTTGAGTAAGCCTGTAGGCAAACAGACTATAGGTAATTAATCAAATCAACGTTAATCAACCAACCCCATGGCACAAACCGTGATCGGCATCTTCGATGATGCCTCTGAAGCACAAACCGCAATTCAGGAACTGATGGAAGCGGGTTTCTCGCGTAACAACATCGACCTGTCAACCCAAAACGCATCCGAAGCAACCAACGCCAACGCATCGGCTGATTACCGCACTGATGACGATGGCAACCGCGAAAAGCAGGGCGGCATCATGGGCTTTTTCGCATCATTGTTTGGTGACGACGATGACAACAATCGGGATCGCTACTCAACGGTGGGCGAGCGTCATTCCATTCTGACGGTTCATGCGCAAAGCGAAGACGAAGCTGAACGGGCCGCCGATATTCTGGATGATGCCGGTGCCATCGACGTAAACGAGCGGGCCGAACAATACCAGAGCGGCACTTATGCCGGCACGGGTACGACGGGTATGACCACTGGTGTTTCTGCCGACCCCCTTGCCCCTATTTATGGCGAAACGCCCCACGTGACCAGCGAAGAGCAACAACCCGTAAGCCAGTCGATGGAGGAGCGAAACCGCCAACGGAGCCGCATTTTCGACAAGTCGGTGGACGAAACAAACCGACTGCGCGAAGATCGTGGCTGGAACAACAACGAGTCGATGAAACGCCCCGATGCCGATCAAATGGTTAACGCCAACACGGGTACTGGTACAACCAACCGGACGGTTGACCCGGAAAGTGACGTAACGAGAAGGTAAAAATTAGTGATGAACGATGAGTGATGAACGATGAGTTTGCTGACGCATAAGTGTTCATCGTTCATCGCTCATCGTTTAAGAAGCGTATTGCCGCCGGACAAATTGGTTGGCGTAATCGAAGTTGGTGATTTTTTGATTTTCCCCGTCCCAAAGCAGTTTTTTGCGGCCCGGAAACTGGCCATTTTCGCGGTACATAAAACTCCGGGTTGCCAAATTGCCCATTAGAACAGTTTCCGTTAGCGGCCCCGATTCATCGAAGGATGAAGAGGTATAGGCTCCGTAGCCTTGTTTGCAGGCTTTTACCCACTGCTGCTGATGCCCTTCGGTTTTGCCTTCTACGAGTGGTTTTTCGGGGGCTGGCAACGTTTTCCCGTCGAATTTTTCGACCGGAAACAGACGAGGATTATCACCAAACAAACCTGCCGTGAGCATTCCCTTGGAACCGTGAAAAAGCATACCGCCATCACTTTTGGCAAACATGGCTTCGTAGGGAACACCGTCGGGAACCTGTGGCCGAATGCCGCCGTCGTACCACGAGAATTTGATTTCTTTTATTTTCCGATCATCCGACGGAAACGTGAGGTGAATGGCCGACGAAGGTGGGCAAACATCGTCGTAGAAGGCTTCTTTGAAAAAGTCCGCGTAAACCGTACCCACGCTGCACTCCACCGAAGTAGGGTATTTGAGTTTCAATGCCCGAAATGGAACGTCCATGAAATGACAGCCCATATCGCCCAATGCCCCCGTGCCAAAATCCCAGTAGCCCCGCCACCGGACAGGATGATAGGCTTGGTGGTACTCGCGGAAGGGGGCCGTGCCAAGCCATAGTTTCCAGTCTAATTCGGGCGGAATCGGCTGGGCTTCGCCCTTATCTTTGGGCGATTTCACGCCCTGCGGCCACACCGGGCGGTTTGTCCAGCACTCCACTTTGTTGACCCGGCCAATCAACCCCTGCTGAATGTAAGTCTCGATCATCCGGGTCGAATCGCCACTGCTGCCCTGATTGCCCATTTGCGTCACCACTTTATATTGGCGGGCGGCTTCGGTGAGTTGTCGGGCCTCATAGATGTCGTGGGTGAGGGGTTTTTCCACATACACGTGCTTACCCAACTGCATGGCGGCCATCGCAATGGGCGCGTGCATATGGTCGGGCGTACTCACGATGACGGCATCAAACGATTTAGCAGCCTCATCGAATAATTTCCGGTAGTCTTTGAAATAAGGCGCGTTGGGAAATTTTTCGCGGTACTTTTTCGCCTGCCGATCATCCACATCGCACAGGGCCACCATATTGTCGGAACCGTTGTTAAATGCCAGACGAATGTTCACATCGGCTTTGCCCCCGCAGCCAATGGCAGCAATATTCAGTTTGTCGGAAGGGGCAATAAACCCCCGACCCAGCACATGGCGGGGTACAATGTAGAAGCTGGCAGCGGCTGCCGCCGAATGCTGTAGGAATTTCCGGCGCGACGAAGTGGGGTTGGTCATTGGGTTGTTGCTTGTTAAGTTAGTTGTTGATTAGGCGTTGCCTACTTCATCGTATAGGTCACTCAATAGTAAGTCATTGGTAGTTGAAACTTACTATCGATTGGGTGCATTTCAATCTTGTGTTGGCCAGTCGGATATGTACAACGGAGCGGTAGCGGTGCTCCGTTGTACATTCACACAAGATTGAAACGCACTCCTATCAAATTAGCCATTAATTGACCGCCCACTTCGACCAATTACTAACCATTCAATCAGTTCTCTTTCCTTTTAGTTAGGCTTTAACTACCAGCCAGTTTATCTTTCGCTAACAATTTGACACACAAGATTATTCTCCATTTTCATGAAGCCCTATTACGCTTTCCTGTATCGGTATCTGGTTCAAAAGGCACTTGTTTTGCTACTGCTCCTGTGCAACCTGACTACCACCGCCCAGTCGGTCCGCTACGTCTCGGTCACTGGCACCAACAGTAACCCGGCCAGTGCCACAAGTTGGGCC
>JAYVAP010000482.1:0-4809 GCA_043750915.1 Spirosoma sp.
AGCCAGTTGATGGCATAATCCCAGAAAACCAGCGTGCCCACCAGCGCAACACCCTCCGTGACCGATTGATACGAACCTGCCATGGCGTTCTGGGCCGCGTCGGAGATAAGCGTAATCAGCAGAATATCGCTGATGTTGAGCTGCCCCGAACTCCGGCGAAAAAACCGGATGTAGAGAAAGCAAAACCAGTAGGTGATGGTGCCCCGTATCAGCATTTCGGCGACCGAACTGCTGGGTACGAACATTGTCTCCCAGTCGATATTGATCAATTTATCCATTATTCGTGTGGTTGTGTCTGTTCCTATCAACGTATTTCTGACCTTTGGGTTTTTATCCTGCTTATTTCATGAACGATCATCATCAGGCCCAGCCGCTGGAAAGCCGCATTCGGCAACGCATCGACAACAAAACGAAACCCGTAGGTGCCCTGGGTCGCTTAGAAGAACTGGCCCTGCAAATTGCCCTGATTCAGCAAACGGAGACCCCCGCTCTCACCCATCCTCACCTGATTGTGTTTGCCGCCGACCATGGCCTTGCCGCCGAGGGCGTGAGTGCCTATCCGGCCGCCGTGACCTACGCCATGGTCAACAATTTCAGGGCGGGCGGGGCGGCCATTAACGTGTTCTGCCGCCAAAACGGCATCGAACTATTAGTGTGCGACGTAGGTGTCGCGGGCACCTTCCCAACCAATGCCGGTAACACCCCCGAACCCGGCTTCCTGAAGCTCAAAGTCAGGCCCGGCACCCGCAACATGCGCCACGAACCGGCCATGACCCCCGACGACTGCGAAGCGGCCCTGAATGCCGGAAAAACGCTGGTTAACGGTGTTAATCACCACGGTTGCAATGTCGTTGGCTTCGGCGAAATGGGCATTGGCAACACCTCTTCGGCCGCGCTGCTCATGCACCGGCTAACGGGCCTGCCACTGGCGCAGTGTGTGGGGCGGGGCACGGGGCTGGACAATGCCGGACTGGCCCGGAAGCTGGCCGTTCTGGAGGAGGTTGCCAGCCGCTACACCCACCTGTCTGACCCGCTTGCCCTGCTGGCCGCCGTGGGGGGCTTAGAGATAGCAGCCATCGCAGGCGGTATGCTACAGGCTGCCGACAACGGAATGGTTATTCTGGTGGATGGATTCATTGCCACGGCGGCCCTGCTGGTGGCCCACGCCCTGAACCCGGCTCTGCTGGCCAACTGCGTTTTCTGCCACCAGTCCGACGAAGCGGGGCACCGGCGGATGCTGGATTTTCTGGGGGTTAAAGCGTTACTTCAGGCAGGGCTGAGGCTGGGCGAGGGCACCGGCTGCGCCCTTGCCTACCCGCTGATTGCGGCTGCCGTGGCGATGCTCAACGAAATGGCCACCATGGATAGTTTATAAGGTCATGAGCAAAACCAACAAACCCCTGCACCTGTTTTTTACCGCGCTCATGTTTTATACCCGCCTGCCGGTGCCCAGGCACATCGACCACTCGGCCGACGCGCTCAACCGGGCAACGGTGTTTTTTCCGCTTATCGGCTGGATCGTGGGCGGAATCGGCATTGGCACCTACTGGCTCGGCACGGGGCTGTTTCCGCCCGCTTACCTGCCCGTCCTGTTCAGCATGGTGGCAACGGTCTGGGCAACGGGTGCGTTTCACGAAGATGGCTTTGCCGATGTATGCGATGGCTTTGGCGGAGGCTGGACCAAAACCCAGATTCTGACCATCATGAAAGACAGTCGGCTGGGCACCTACGGCACCATTGGCCTGGGCCTGCTGCTGGCGGTCAAATTCTTCGCCCTCCAGTCGATGCTCAGCGCCGAAGTGTTTGGCCCGGCGGTGGTGCTCAAATATATCTCGGCCCACAGCCTGAGCCGCCTGACGGCCACCACCGTTATTGGTGCCCTCCCCTATGCCCGCGAAGACCTCGATGCCAAAGCCAAACCCATTGCGCAGGGCATTACGGCGGGGCAGCTGGCCGTTGCCACGCTGCTGGGGCTGTTGCCACTGCTGGCTTTAATGGTCTATACCGGCGTATGGATTTATCTGGCCTTTCTGATCCCGCTGCTGCTGGTTCGCTGGCGGCTCATGGGTTTTTTCAGAAAATGGCTCGGCGGCTACACCGGCGACTGCTTAGGGGCTACCCAGCAACTCGCCGAAGTTGTGGTGTATCTATCGTTCGTATCTCTTTTGTGGATTTCTGTTTGAGAATCATTATGGATATATACCTCATTCGCCACACCGAAGTTGCCATTGGGCGCAGCGTAGCCTACGGGCAATCGGATGTCGGCCTGGCCGATAATTACGAAGCGCAGCGCGATAACCTGCGAAAACACCTGCCCGACGACCCACAGGCCATTTTCTCTTCGCCCCTGATGCGTTGCCGCCAACTGGCCAACGACCTGGTCAACGACCTATCGGGCAGCCGCATTGAAACGGCACCGGGCCAAACGACTACCGTTGATGCCCACTCGCCGACGGTGCAGTTCGACAACCGGCTGAAGGAATTTCACTTCGGTGACTGGGAGCTGGTGCCCTGGGCCGACATTAGCCGCGACACGCTGGACCCGTGGATGGCCGATTTCGTGAACGTTTCGACACCCAACGGCGAGAACTTCCGGGATCTCTCGGCGCGGGTGGGCGCGTTCTGGCGCGAACAAATTGAGCCGATCATCCAAACCCAAACCGACCGGCCCGTGTTCATAGTTTCACACGGCGGGGCGATTCGGGCTTTGCTGTGTCTGTTTCTGGATTTATCTTTGCAAAACGCCTACCGCATCAACCTCGATTACGGCGCCGTTACCAAACTGACCGCCACGGGGTCTTCCTACACGATTCAATATATCAACCGCTGACCTGCATGAAGTCGCTACCGATTCGTCTGATTACGCTTACCACCATCATTCTGGCCACAGCCCTGTTTCGCTTATTGCCGCACTGGCCGAATTTCACGCCCGTTGCAGCACTGGCTCTGTTTGGAGCGGCTACTTTCGAGCGGAAGTGGCTGGGCTTAGTGGCTCCGCTGGCGGCCATGCTCCTGAGCGATACCCTGATTGGCTTCCACAGTAGCATGGGCGCTGTTTATATCGGTTTCGGACTGACGTGGCTGCTGGGCATTTGGGCAGTCCGGCACTCGGCCCTCAGCCACACAGAACTCACCAAATTGACCGCCGGACGCATTGCTGCGGCTTCGGTAGGGTCATCGGTGCTATTTTTTCTAATTACTAACTTCGCCGTTTGGTACGGCAGTCCGTTTTATCCGCAGAACCTGCCGGGACTACTCACCTGCTACGTGGCCGGGCTGGCTTTCTACAACGGCATCTCGTTTTTCCTGAATAGCCTGGCGGGCGATCTGTTTTTCAGTGCGTTGCTGTTTGGCGGCTATTACCTGCTGCAAGTGCGCTTCGGCGAACTCAAGCCTGTGCGCGTGCGCAACAACGGGTAGCAGCCTGGCCGGGTAATTTAAACCAGTTTCGCTTCTTTTTGATATAACCCCACCAACGTATCGACGGCGTAGTCGATTTCGTCGGCGGTGTTGTATTTGCCGAACGAGAAACGAACATATCCCCGGGTAGCATCTAAGCTTGGCAGGGCCGCCAGCACGTGCGACCCCACGCTCGAACCGCTCGAACAGGCAGACCCGCCCGACGCTGAAATGCGGGCAATATCTAAGCTAAACAAAAGCATATCGTTCAGGTCCGACGCGGGCAAACTCACATTCAGCACCGTATATAAACTCTCGTCGCTGGCCGAGTCGCCATTGAACTGCACGTCGGTAATTTTTTGGCGCAACCGCGCAATCATCCGGCTTTTCAGGGTTGTAATATGCTGCCGGTGGGCATCCATGTCGCAATAGGCAATTTCCAGTGCTTTGGCCAGTCCCACAATACCATACACATTCTCGGTGCCGCCCCGCCGGTTTCGCTCCTGCGCTCCGCCATACATAAACGGCTGAATATTAGCCCGTTCTGCATTCACATACAGAAAACCAACGCCTTTGGGTCCGTGGAATTTGTGGCCCGCCCCCACGATAAAATCGACCGGCAGTGCTTGCAGATCATGCCGAAAATGGCCCACCGTCTGCACCGTATCGGAATGAAAAATTGCGTCGTACCGGCGGCAAATCTCACCGACTGCGTTTAAATCCAGCAGGTTGCCAATTTCGTTGTTACCCTGCATGAGCGAGACGATGGTGCGCGGATTGGTTTGCAGGAGTTCTTCCAGGTGGTTTAAATTGATGTGACCCCGCGCATCCACATCCACCATACTCAGACGCACCGATCCCTGTTTGGCGAGGTGTTCCAGCGTGTGGAGCACGGCGTGGTGTTCGAGCGGGGAGCTGATGGCGTGGGTCAGGCCGTAGGTTTCAATGCTGCTCCGAATGGCCGTGTTGTCGGCCTCGGTACCACCCGAGGTAAAGAAAATCTCGGCGGGCGACGTATTAAGCAGCGATGCGACCGTTTTTCGGGCTTTTTCAATGGCCGTGCGCACTAAGCGACCGTGGCTATGAATGGACGAAGGATTGCCAAACTGTTCGGTCATCAGGGGCAGCATGGCATCGAGCACGGCAGGGTCGAGCCGGGTGGTGGCGGCATTGTCGAGGTAAACGGGGGTGGGCGCAGTCATTATCGGCAAATTGTTAACCATAAATTTCGCCACAAAGGTAGGGCGAAGGGGTCTATGAATGAAACCCTATCTGGGGCCACATCGTTGCTATTCCACCATCATCGTTCCTACTCTATGGATTATTCACAGGCCGTTGGGCTGATTTATAGCGAACTCATTACCTGGGGTCACACCGCCATTCGCTACGTGCCCAAACTGGTTGCAGCGG
>JAYVAP010000483.1:0-3755 GCA_043750915.1 Spirosoma sp.
CAAACGACCTGCTACAGGACACGCTGCTCAAAGCATTCACCAACCGTGATAAGTATACCGATGGCACCAACCTGAAAGCCTGGCTGTATACCATCATGAAGAACACGTTTATCACCAATTACCAGCGGATGGTTCGTAAAAATACATTCATCGACACAACAGATAACCTCCATTATATTAACTCGATGGAGAGCAGCACCGACAACACGGCCTATTCGTCGTTTGCGCAAGCCGACATTAACCGGGCGGTCAACGGGCTGGATGACACCTACAAGACCCCGTTTATGATGCACTTCCGGGGCTTCAAATACCACGAGATAGCGACCAAACTCGACATTCCCATCGGCACCGTGAAGAACCGGATTCACATCGCCCGCAAAGAATTGAAAGATCAGCTAAAAGTTTATGCACATTATAACGCCTAAGGCGTGACTTTTTTGACGGGCATCCGTCAGAATTGTCGATTGAGTAGTTTTTGGTTAAAAAAGAGGAAGGTTCGAAAAGTTGGGTGGGTCTCCGTCCAACTTTTTTTTGTTTCGGGTGGTTAGGCTAACGGGTAGCTGTGTTGGTTCGTGGTCTCGGCCGGCAATTATCAGCCACCCCTACAAACTCGTTCAAACCCACCCCCAATGCCCCAACGCGTTCTTGTGATTGGTGCCGGCTTTGCCGGTTTAGCCGCTGCTACCAGCCTGGCCCACAAGGGTTATGAGGTTACGCTGCTCGAGAAAAACGACGGTCCCGGTGGCCGCGCACGCGTTTTTGAGGCCAGCGGTTTTACCTTCGATATGGGCCCCAGCTGGTACTGGATGCCCGACGTGTTCGACACGTATTTTGCCCGCTTCGGCAAAAAAACAGCCGATTATTACAACCTCGTTCGGCTCGATCCTTCCTACACCGTTGTTTTTGGTCCCGACGAAGCCGTTGATCTGCCTGCTGGTCTGGACAGGCTCGAAACCCTTTTCGAGTCCATTGAACCGGGCAGTGGGCCTAAACTGCGCGAATTTTTAGACCAGGCATCGTATAAATACGATGTGGGCATCCATAAATTTGTGTGGAAGCCAAGCCGGTCCGTTACCGAGTTTCTCAGCCTGAAACTCCTCTATGATGTTACCCGGCTGGATGTTTTTCAGTCGTTTGCCACCCACGCCCGCAAATTTTTCAAACACCCGCGTCTGCTCGAAATCATTGAGTTTCCGGTGCTCTTTCTGGGGGCCACGCCTGCCAACACGCCCGCCATGTATAGCCTGATGAACTACGCCGAAATGGCCCTGGGAACCTGGTATCCAATGGGAGGTATGCACCAGATTGTCAGGGCTATGGTTCGCTTAGCCGAAGAAAAAGGGGTGAAAATCCACTTCAACCAGAACGTACGAAAAATAGCAGTTGTCGATGGCCGGGCCACGCAGGTGATTACCGACGAAGATATTTTTGAGGCCGACGTGGTGGTTGCCGGTGCCGACTACAACCACGTGGAGACCACGTTAGTGGCCCCCGAAAACCGTAATTATACCGATGCTTACTGGGAAAAACGCGTGATGGCTCCGTCGTCGCTGCTCTTTTACTTAGGTATTAATAAGCGGGTTCCCCGATTGCAGCACCACAATTTATTTTTCGACGAAGATTTCAAGCAACACGCGCTGGAAATTTACGAAACACCGCAGTGGCCCACAAAACCCCTTTTCTACGCGTCGGCTCCCTCGAAAACCGATCCGGGCGTGGCTCCCGACGGCTGCGAAAACCTGTTTCTGCTGATTCCGGTGGCACCCGGCCTGACCGACGACGATGCCACCCGCGAGCACTATTTCGGCCTGATCATGGACCGGCTCGAAGCCTACGTGGGTGAGCGCATCCGCGACCATGTCGTGTTCAAACGCAGCTATGCCCACCGCGATTTTATCGAGGATTACAACGCATTCCGGGGCAATGCCTACGGGTTGGCCAACACGCTCATGCAAACCGCCATTTTGAAGCCTTCGTTAAAAAGTAAACGGGTAAAAAATCTGTTCTATACGGGCCAGCTGACCGTTCCGGGACCCGGCGTGCCGCCATCGCTCATATCAGGATTGGTGGTTGCCGATGAGGTTGCCAAAGAATTTATTTAACTTACAAACCAACCGTTCGACAAGCAGTCTCTGCAGGCTGCTGAACCTGAAATTTATTTCTTTATCCTATGATGGCGTTGTTCAATAAAACCGCACTGGAATGCAGTAAGCTGATTACGGAGCATTATAGTACATCGTTTACATTGGGCATAAAAACCCTCGACCGTAAGTTCCACCTGCCCATCTATGCCATCTACGGTTTTGTGCGCTACGCCGACGAAATTGTGGATACGTTTCATGACTACGACAAAAAAACGCTGTTGGCACGCTTCAAACACGATACCTACCAGGCCATTGCCGAAGGCATCAGTCTGAACCCCATATTGCAGGCGTTTCAGCTTATTGTTAACCAATACAACATCGAACACGACCTAATCGAGGCATTCCTGAAAAGCATGGAGATGGACCTCTATAACCAGGACTACGATGCCGACGGCTACAACGAATACATTTATGGCTCGGCCGAAGTGGTGGGTCTGATGTGTTTGCGGGTGTTTTGCGAGGGCGACTGTGCCGACTTCGACCGGCTGCGCGAACCCGCCCGTAAACTCGGAGCGGCTTTCCAGAAAGTAAATTTTCTGCGGGACCTTAAAAGCGATTTTCAAGATCGTGGCCGGACCTATTTCCCCGGCGTAGACTTCCAGGACTTTGGTGGAGTGGCCAAAAAACTCATTGAAAGCGATATTCAGCACGATTTTGACGATGCCTATGCGGGCATTATGAATCTGCCGCGTGGTGCCCGGATGGGCGTTTATCTGGCCTATACCTACTACCAGACCCTGTTCAATAAAATCAAGCAGTTGCCCGCTTCCCAGATTCAGCGCGAGCGCGTTCGGGTGCCCAACCCGCAAAAAATTGCCCTGCTGGCGCAAACCTACCTGAAGTGTCGGCTGAACGTACTTTAAGCGTATCGATCACCCCCCAAATTCCCATGACCTTATCTGCCCTGACGGCTATTTCGCCCATCGACGGTCGCTACCGCCAGCAAGTTGATGCCCTCGCTCCCTATTTCTCCGAATTCGGCCTGATTCAGTACCGCGTCCGCATAGAAATCGAGTACTTCATTGCGCTTTGCGAATGGCCCCTGCCGCAGTTGTCGGGTGTGGACCCGGCCGGGTTTCCAGCTTTGCGGACCTTATACGAAGCGTTTTCCGAAGCCGATGCCGACCGCATCAAAACCATCGAGAAAACGACCAACCACGACGTTAAGGCGGTCGAGTATTTTATTAAGGAAAAGCTGAAGGGGTCACCGGTGGAGCCGTTTCTGGAGTTCGTTCACTTTGGTCTGACCTCGCAGGATATTAACAACACGGCCATTCCGCTGGCCTTGTCAGAAGCCCTTGCTACCCAGATTATTCCCCGCTACCGGCAGGTTTGTGGGCGGTTGAAGGAACTGGCGGTTCAGTGGAACAGCGTGCCCATGCTGGCCAGAACCCACGGGCAGCCCGCGTCGCCCACGCGCTTAGGAAAGGAACTATTGGTGTTTGTGGAACGGCTCGACAAGCAGTTGCAGCTGCTGGCTCAGATTCCGACGGCGGCTAAATTTGGCGGGGCAACGGGCAACTTCAACGCGCATCACGTAGCCTATCCCCGGGAAGACTGGAAAAAATTCGGCGATGCCTTCGTGGCGCAGCTGGGTATGGTTCGCAGTCA
>JAYVAP010000484.1:0-9087 GCA_043750915.1 Spirosoma sp.
AACGGCGGTTGCGGGCGCAGCCAACGACAAATATTATGTGCGGGGCGACAATTTCTGGGACAACTTCACCAAAAATGCCGATGCCGAGCAATACCGTACATGCCTGAACGCGAACGACACGCCCTGGTATGGTTTGGCTTTTCCGGGCGGCATAAGCACCCCGCCGGGCTACCAGCAGGGCACCGAGAGCGACGGGGCCATTTTCTTCTCCACCAACGGTCAGCGCATGGGTGCCCCCGCCAGTGCCACTGTGGAATCGGCCGCCGTGGAATCGGTGGCGCTGGTGAAGGTGCGGCCCAACCCGGTCCGCGACGAGCTTACTGTTACGTTTATCCTGGGCGAAGGGGGCAGCGTTCCGGTTCGGTTGCTGAACGTGCAGGGCCGGGCGGTGCAGCAGCAAACCTACCAGGGCGTGGCGGGACCAAACGAGCGGTTGCTAAACGTAGCGAGCCTGCCCGTGGGCGTGTATATGCTGGAGGTGCGGCTGGGCACGCAGCGCATTGTGCAGAAAATTGTGAAGGAATAAACCGTTTTCAAGGCTGACCGGGCCGGTTTGTTAAAAAGCCCGCCTGTAATGGGCGGGCTTTTTTTGGTATCTGCTTTTTCCACTCACGCCCCACATGGCTCACAAAGCCAGTTCCTGCGTGATGGTACTGCTGAGCCGAAGCAGTTCGATTTCGGCGGCTTTGGCACTGAACTGTGCTTCGATCAGGCGAATCTGTGCGTCGATGGCGTTGCGCTGAACGGCTCTGAACTCCACAAAAGTTGAGTTGCCAATGCGATAGCGGTCGTAGGCGATATCTACGTTCTGGTTGGCCAGTCGATTATTGAGCACTTCTAAGTTGAGCAGAGCCAGGCTGTTCTGATAGGCCTGATGCGTTTGTGTGAGGGCCGACTGCAGTTGCAGCCGCTGGTCGTTTTCCTGATTCTGCGCAATCACCGTACCGACGCGGGCGTTCTGAATCTGCCGTTTCAGGTTATAGCCATTAAAAATCGGGATGCTTGCCTGAATGCCATACGTGGGTCCCCAGGTGCGCCCATTGCGCACCCCAAACCCACCCTGATTGTTGATCCACTGGTAGTTATAGCCCGTTTGGGCCGTAATAAGCGGCAACTGCTGCGCATTGGCCAACCGCACGCTGATGTCGGCCAGCGTGCGGTTCAGAACGGCAGCCGTCAGCAGGGGGTTGTTGGTGGTCAAAGATTCCCGGAGCGGAGCCAGCTCCAGATCGGGGCGCACCAGAATAGTGTCGCGCACGGCAAATTCGGCGAGCGGATCGCGCACCAGCAACGTGTTGAGCACGATTCTGGCGTTGCGCAGGGCCTGCTGCTGCGATAGCAAAGCCGCACTGTCGGTGTTATAATCGACCTGTGCGCTCAGGAAATCGACTTTCGAGCGGGTGCCTACCTCATAAGTGGCCCGGGCCAGTTCGAGCCGCTCGCGGGAGATATCGAGGGCCTGCCTAAAAGCAATTAGCCGCTGCAACTGCCGCACCACATCGAAATAACCCGTGGCGGTACCGGCAACGGTCGCTTCAATATTGGCGCGGATATTTACCGTACTTATTTGCACCAACTGCCGGAGCTGTGTGTAAATAGCCTGGCGGGCATAGCCATTAAAGACAATGTAGTTCAGGTTTAGCCCCATACTGGCGGTGCGGTTGAAGGCCCCGTTCACGGATCGGTCGGGCGAGAGGTTGGCCAAAAACGACTGGCGCAGACTTTGCAGCCCACCGTTGGCGTTGCCGTTGAGGGTGAGCACGGGCAGGTAGCCGGCATTGCCTTTTGTGTAGTTTGCCCGAGCCACCGTTTCCTGCGACTGGTTGATCTGGATTTGGTAATTTTGCCGGATGGCCTGCGCAATGGCCTGCGCCAGCGTGAGCACCTCGCCCGATTGCGGCAGCGTTTCCATCGTAAACGTTCGCTGCTGAACACGCTGGATGGCGTTTGGAACGGGTTGGGCAAGGGCCGGGAGGGTAAGCAGACTTAAAAAAAACCAACTGTTGAGTTTCATCGATACAGGAATAACGGCCATTGGCAGGCCCCAAATTTACGAAAATATGCCGTTGTTCGGCGGGGGGTAACTTTTCGCTACCTTGCAGCCTTGTTCCAACCATCAACCATGAAATACGTTCTGCTGTTATTTGCCGGCTTGACCCTGACACTCCCGGCCTGCTCGTCGCGAAAAAAAGCCGACCTCCTCGTTACCAATGCCCGCATCTACACCGCCGATTCAAGTTTCAGCGTGGTCGATGCCTTTGTGGTCAAAGATGGTAAATTCCTGGCGGCAGGATCGGCCAGCCAACTTGCCGATGCCTATGCCGCCGACAGCACCGCCGATCTGGGCGGGCAGGCCGTTTACCCCGGTTTCTACGACCCCCACGCGCATTTTCTGGGGCTGGGTCAGGTGCTCAGCCAGGCTGATCTGATGGGCGCTACCTCCTACGACGACGTTATTGACCGGCTCCGGGCATTTTACCGCAAAAATCCGGACATAACCTGGCTCACTGGCCGGGGCTGGGACCAAAATGACTGGACCGACAAAACCTTTCCAACCAGCCAAAAATTAGACCTGGCGTTTCCCAACATCCCCGTGGTTCTCACACGGGTAGACGGCCACGCCCTGCTGGTGAACACAAAAGCCCTTCGGCTGGCGCAGGTAACGGCTACTGCCAAAGTAGCCGGGGGCGAGGTGGTGCTGGCCCAAACCGGCACCGCAGCCGCCCGGCCAACGGGTGTGCTCATCGATAATGCCATGCAACTGGTAGGGCGCGTGATGCCCCGGCCCACGCTGGCCGACAAAGCCCAAATGTTGCTGGCAGCGCAGCAAACGTGCTTAGCCCTGGGACTGACAACGGTGTCTGACGCGGGCATCAGTCCCGACGAAATTAACCTGATCGACAGTTTGCAGCGGGCTGGCACGCTCAAAATCCGCGACTACGCCATGGTTAGCCTGGGCGAACCCAACCTCAACTATTTTCTTAAACGGGGTCCATTCCAAACGGATCGGCTAACGGTTCGTTCGTTCAAACTCTATGCCGACGGCGCACTTGGCTCGCGCGGTGCCTGCCTGCGCCAGCCCTATGCCGACCGGCCCGGAACAAGCGGCTTTCTGCTGCTGGCACCCCAAGAACTGGAGCGTGTAACAAAACTACTCTACGCATCTGGCTTTCAGGCCAACACACACTGCATTGGCGATTCGGCTAACCACCTCATGCTGAACCTGTATGGAAAACTCCTGAAAGGCCATAACAACCGGCGGTGGCGCATAGAACACGCGCAAGTGGTTTCGCCGGGCGATGTCTGGCAGTTCAACCGCTATTCTATTATCCCGTCGGTGCAGCCCACCCACGCCACCTCCGACATGTACTGGGCGGGCGGGCGGCTGGGACCCATTCGGGTGAAAGGAGCTTATGCCTTCAACGACCTGATGCGGCAAAACCACCTGATTGCCTTTGGCAGCGATTTTCCGGTGGAGGCTCCCAATCCGCTGTTCGGTTTCCACTCGGCGGTGGCGCGGCAGGATGCTAAAAACTTCCCCGCCGGGGGCTTCCAGATGGAAAACGCCGTGAACCGTAAGTCGGCCCTGCTGGCCATGACCCGCTGGGCCGCCTATGCCAATTTTGAAGACCGCCTGCGGGGCAGCATCGTCCCCGGCAAACAGGCCGACTTTGTAGTGCTCGACCGCGACATTATGACGGTGCCCAACGCGCAACTGCGTCAGACGAAAGTTCGGCAGACCTGGATTGGCGGGGAACGGGTTTATTGATGAATAAGTTGGTGCAATGATCGGCTAACTTTGCCGGATGAACACCCACTCAACGCCCCTCCCTGAGCGGGTGCGCCCCCGCACCCTCAACGATGTTATTGGTCAGCATAAGCTGATTGGTCCCGGTGGTGCCCTGCGCCGGGCGGTAGAAGCGGGGCGGCTGCCCTCCATGATTTTGTGGGGGCCGCCTGGTGTGGGCAAAACCACCCTGGCCCTGTTGCTGGCCGAAGCCGTGAAACGGCCGTTTGTGGCCCTAAGTGCCATCAATGCGGGCGTTAAAGAGATTCGGGAGGTACTCGGTCGGTCGTCGGGCATGTTTCCGCTGGTGGTGTTCATCGACGAGATTCACCGTTTCAACAAAGGCCAGCAGGATGCCTTGCTTGGGGCAGTTGAAAAAGGTCAGATTACCCTGATTGGTGCCACCACCGAAAATCCATCGTTCGAGGTGAACTCCGCGCTGCTGTCGCGTTCGCAGGTGTATATTTTGGAAACCCTCAGCCGCGACGAACTCATTCAGGTCGTAGACCGGGCCATTGCGCAGGACGCGTTTTTGCAATCCAAACACATCACCGTCAAATCATACGATGCCCTGCTGCGATTATCCGGGGGCGACGGGCGAAAGCTGCTCAACCTGCTGGAACTGGTGGCATCCGCCCACGTATCGGCCAGTCCACTCACTATCAGCGATGAAGATGTGACAACGGTGGCCCAGCAAAATATGGCCCGCTACGACAAATCGGGCGAGCAGCACTACGATATTATTTCGGCTTTTATCAAGTCTCTGCGCGGCTCGGATCCCAATGCGGCTTTGTACTGGATGGCCCGGATGCTGGTAGCGGGCGAAGACCCGGTGTTTATTGCCCGGCGAATGCTGATAATGGCATCGGAAGACATTGGCAATGCCAACCCCACCGCCCTGATTATGGCCACCGAAGCGATGCAGGCCATCCGCGTCATTGGTATGCCCGAAGGCCGGATCGTTCTGTCGCAGGTGGCCGTTTACCTGGCCACATCGCCCAAAAGCAATGCCAGCTACGTGGCCATCGACGCGGCCCTGGCACTCGCCGAGCAAACCGCCCACCTGCCCGTTCCGCTGGCCCTGCGCAACGCCCCAACTAAGCTGATGAAAGAGATTGGCTACGGCACCGATTACCAGTATGCGCACGCGCACCCCGGCAACTTTGCCCAGCAAAACTTCCTGCCCGACGAGCTGCGGGGCCGCAAACTCTACGAACCCGGCCAGAACGCCCGCGAGCAGGAAATCAGGCGCAATCTGGAAAAATGGTGGGGCAACTGGTACGGCTACTGAGCCGGCCCGTCCGTTTTTCATGGCCCGGTTTAGGCCCGGTCAGGTTTGCCCCGGCCTGCTCAGAAAGCATAGCCCAGCGTTGCTTTGAAGGCAGGCAACAACCCCAGCTTAAACCGGGTATCGTTGTCCTGAACGTTTTTAATATCCGTAACAAGAATCACGTAGGCCGGGCCACCCGCCACCTCGAAGGTGAAATGGCCCGTCACAAATTGATATCCGACCAGCGCACGCAGGTTGGCCAGCCCCGCCGACGTATTGTCGTAGGGAACAAAATGATACAGCCCGCCCGCCGATATAAACAACCCTTTTGGCACATAAGACTCGCCTAAATACTGCCGCAGATCAACACCAGCCCGGTAGCTTCCCTTGAGCAATCCGTAGGGATAGAATCCGCCCGTCAGGATAACGGCTGTTTTACGGGCGATGCGCTTCTCAAAATCCAGGTTTACACCACCCACAATGAGGCCCATGAAGTTAAGTTTTATGACCGACCCGTAGTCGTAGCGATCATCCGGCCGCTCATAAGCAACAGGCCGGGCGTTGCCTTTAGACTCGTAGCTGGCCTGACGGTCGACGGGCGCGGGTGTTGGGGCCGGTGCGGCTGCGGGTTCCGGTGCGGGCGAAGTCAGGGTTGTTTGGGGTGGCCGAACGGCAGGCGTAGCCACGGGCGGGACGCTGGCCCGCTGCACTGGCCTGCCAGCAGTTGGGGCAGCAGTGCGGACTGCAACGACCGGCTTCTTGGTTTGGGCCATGGCTATGCCACTGACGAAGACGAGCAAAAGAATCAACTGTTTTTTCATGGGTGTATTTGGTATGGATGGAAATAAGGATTTGAATTTAATAGCTACCCGCCCGGCTGGGCTTAGGGCATTGGTGGTTGGGAATGTTTATTGAACCATGCCGCTGATGCCCGGATGATAAGCCGTACCATCTTTGGCTACTACGCAGGGCGAGGCACTGCCAAAGCGCCGTCCGGTAGCGTACTCCCATTTTTTGGCACCGGTAGCCGAATCAAAAGCAAAGATGATCTTGCCACTGGCAATGTAGACCAAACCACCGGCTACCACTGGCGAAGATTCTGTACCAGCGTTCTTGTCTACAGGCGATACCCATTTTTTTGCGCCCGTTTTTGCATCAAGCGCATAGAGGTTATCATCGTAGCTGGCAAAATAAATGACACCGCTGGCCACAATGGGCGACGATTGAATCCATCCTCCGGTGAGGAATTCCCACTTTTTAGTGCCCGTAGCGGCATCGAAGGCATATATTTTCTTGTCCCAGCTACCAATATATACCAGACCGCTGGAAACCGTTGGCGAACAAATGTTAATAAAATCACCCGGCTTAAAACTCCATTTAGTAACCCCCGTCTGGAGGTCGAACGCATTGAAACCTTCATATTCAGACCCGGCAAAGAGTAACCCATTGGCAACAGCGGGCGACGATTCGGTAATATGTGTTTTAGCCGCTTTCCATTTTCGTGCGCCCGTCAGGGCATCCAGTCCATAAATACCAACCTGTGTGCCCGTCCCGCGTATGCTGGCATAGACGATACCATTGACAACGGTAGCTGATGCCTGCCAGTCATACACATCGTCGTCCTGGAACGCCCATTTTTTTGCACCTGTTGCCGCATCAAGGGCGTAGAGAGAATGCTCACCACCAATATAAACAAGGCCATTGGTCACCATCGGAGCCGAAAAATCATTAGATTTGCCGTGCAGAAACGTCCATTTTATCACTCCGCTGGCGGCATTAAGGGCATACAGCTTTTTGTCTAAGCAACTCAGATAAATGGTATTGCCAGCAACGGTTGGGGTGGAGGCAATGCCAACGGGCATCTGCACCTGCCATTTCTTTGCCCCCGTCAGCGCATCCAGTGCATAAAAAACCCCGTCGAGATTACCCGCATACACGGTTCCATTATTGGGCGGAGATATTGACGTATTGGGCGGGGATGTCGCCGTCACGGCCACCACATCGGGGTCTTTCTTGCAGCCAGCCATCAGTGCCAACACGACAACCAGCAGCAGCAGCCGGGTCTGGAAAGAGTTTTTCATTATTAGGGGAAGTATGAAAAATGGTGTGAAACAGAAACCATAAACTGGTTTCATTGGCTTAGTCGATCACAAGGGTGCTGTGGGTAACAACCACCGGGTTGTATTGAGTAAACGGTTGATTTGGGGGGCAGTTAGCCAGGTTTCCGAAAAATTTCTCACCGCTGTCACTCACATTTTTCCGCAGCCGCCTATTCAGGGGTGAACTGAGTGACCCCCTATGCTTTGCTGCGGCCTTCCGTTTCTATCCACACCATTTATACAGACCCCCTTCATTCGCCCTTTTCATCGTTATTCATGACACACTTTCTACGCTGGCTTCCTGTAGTGGTATTTCTGTTATCCGTTACCACCGCCGAAAAAAAATACCTGACTACTCAACCCCCTTTCAGCACCTCCTTCACTTCTGCCCCATAACCCGGCGTTTTTTTCGTTCCAGTTGCCGGTATGCATCGCCGAAATTGTGGCCCGCAGCAATGCTATCCGTTAGGGCCGGAACGCCTGCCCGCCCCACAATAGCCAGCCAGCGCGATACCTCGTCGGCAGCCGTTTGGTAGGCCAGCATGACGTGAGTTGGGGTGCCTCCGAAAAAGTCGCGGGTCGTTTCAAGGTCGGCCAGTTTGAGCATCGGGCGGTGGGCAAACGGCATCCTGTCAATGGCATCGAAACCGCGTCCGTTCGGACCACTACCTGCGGGTAACTCCCAGACGGCCGGGCTGCTGAACCGGTAATCGACCATCAGGGCCAGCCCCTCATTGAACCACTGCGGAATCTGCCGTTTCACACGCCACCAGCCCAGACGCGCAAACAGTTCGTCGTGGCACAGTTCGTGGGCAATCACATCGGCGTTGTTGCCCGTTGGCCCCAAAATTAGATACGATGCGCCCCAGGGGGTTCCCAAGCTGCACCCCGCCCCTTCGCCCCCTACGCAATATTGCTCATAATCAGCTTGTTGTGGACAGTAGATAAGCACCGCCCGCCCGCGCTGGCTGCCCCAGAAATGCCGGATGCGGGCGCGGCCAGCGAGCAACTGGCTGCGAAACTCCGTTTGCTGCCGGGCTGTAGCCAATCGGCTGAGGTAGGCATGTGTGCCCGGTTCCAACCCCGGTAATGCCCAAAAATCGGCCGATTGCCCCACGCGGATGCACCGTACTACCTGCGGGTAGAGCAGCAGAAAACCCAGCGGCAGCGCAATCAGGAAGGGTAGCACGTAGCGAAGCAGCAAACGCATGAACAGGTCAGCCAATCGAATGAATAGTTTGTTTGGCTGCGATTTACGCAATGTTAAGGCTAAATCGCAAATCGTTCTCTGCTGGCCGGCCCGGTTGGGATGAAGTATACCACCTACGGGCCAACTGGTTGCGCCCTCATTGCTGCCCGATGCGGGGAAAGCCACAACGTTTCCGGTTGCCTATTTTGGCATTAAATCATTAGTTTGCGGCCGATTTACCCGTCTTATACCCGTATGGCTCCCGACTCTTCCCGACCGCACTACCATCAATTCTCGCATTCGCTGCTGTCGCTGGCCATTCTGACGGCGGCCATTTATCTGGGGCAGGATATTCTGGTGCCGCTGGCCATGGCGGGACTACTGGCCGTGTTGCTGCGCCCCATTGAAGCCTGGCTCGTTGGGCGGGGCCTGCACAAAGTATTTGCCATCAGCATTGCCCTGTTGCTGGCCATTGTTGTGCTGAGTGGGCTGGCCATAGCCCTGTCGATGCAGTTGGCTGATTTTACGGACGATTTGCCCAAACTCCGCCAGAACCTGACCGATTTGTTCGACGATGCCCGGCGGTGGATTCGGCGCGAATACAACGTCAGCTACCGGCAGCAGGAAAAATACCTGCAAAAAGCGCAGACCCAAACGCTCGACAGCCTGCAAAGTGCCGATACGCTGGGCGTTATTACGGGGCCGCTTGGCACGCTTACCTTAGTGCCGATCTACGTGTTTT
>JAYVAP010000485.1:0-7266 GCA_043750915.1 Spirosoma sp.
GATTTCCGGAGCTGCCGAGCCAACCATAACGCCTTTGATGCGGGCTACCCGGCCAATCAGTGATTTGGCGTGCGGGCTGTTGGGATTTTCTTTCTGAAAGCGTTGGGCCAGCGCGTCGTAGGTGTCAAAGTCGCTGTCGATGTTGATGTAGTTGAGTGCCACCAGCGACACCAGCGAGGTGCCCATGTCGGGCAGCATGGCTTTTACTTTGCTCACCACGTCGCGTTCGGCGGTTCCATACTCCTGCTCGATCTGCGCAATCTTTTTGGTATCTTTTTTCTCGGTGGCTACCGCCATCTGCTTGTTCCAGGAAGCCACGCGTTTTTCCATGTCGGTGCGCAGCGTCATCAATTTCTCGTAGTAGGCCATGTTTTTGGAGCCGGTAACGGTCGATTTCCCCATCAACCCCGTTTTTGCATCCATTTGATAGCCGTCGGCTACCACGTTCAGCGTTTCGCCCCCTTCTACCAGCAGGGCCAGTTTCTGTCCACCGCCCACGTTCAGCACGAGCACTTCGCCCCCGTCGGCCACCTGACTTTTGACGGTGAAGGTGTTATTGGTGCCTACTTTCGCCGAATCGAGCCGTCGGGTTGGCTGTGAATTAGATTCTACGTAAACAAAACTGCCCGGCACAGCCTTCTCGATCTTGCCTGTCACGGTGAAGGGCTTCGTGGTGGTCTGGGCATTAACCGCGCAGCTGATGCTGAGTGCGGTGGCAATACAATAAAATAGTTTTCCGGTCATGATGTTTCTAATTTCTTCGTTACCAGTTGATTGACTAATTTTGGATCGGCCGACCCTTTCGATTTTTTCATCACTTCACCCACAAACATACCGAGCAGGTTTTTTCGGCCTTTTTGGTACTGCGTCACTTTGTCGGGCCAGGCCCGCAGCACGTCTTCTACCAACGTTTGCAGTGCGTCGGTATTGCGATTCTGGAGCAGGCCGTGGGCCGTTGCCAGTTTGGCGGGATCAGCATTGGGCTGGCCAATCAACAGCGTAAACACTTGCTGGGCCGCCGTTTGGCTGATGGCACCGGTATCGATCAGCGTAATCAGCGCGGCCAGCTGTTCGGCCGATACGGGAAACTGCCGGTCTTGCAGGGTTTTTTCGGTTAGCTGACCTTTCACTGGCCCCATGATCCAGTTGGAAGCGGCTTTGTAATTGGTGGTTTGGCCGCAAACGGCTTCGTAATAGTCGGCCAGTTCGCTGGCATCGGTCAGCAGGGCCGCGTCGTAGTCGGGCAGTCCGTAGCGGGTCATAAACTGCCGGTACCGCTCGGCCGGGAGCATTGGCATTCGTGTTTGAATGTCGGCCAGCCACGCATCCGAAATCACGACCGGTGCCAGATCCGGGTCGGGAAAATAGCGGTAGTCGTTCTGGGTTTCTTTCTCGCGCATTGCCTGGCTGAGGCCGGTCTGGGCATCGAAAGTGCGCGTTTCCTGCACAATACGCCCGCCAGTTTCGGTCAGGGCCACCTGCCGCCTAAACTCACTGTCGACGGCCCGCGTCACGTTCCGAATCGAGTTCAGGTTTTTTACTTCAACTTTTGTGCCGAGGTGGGTGGCTCCCCTGGGCCGGATAGACACGTTGACATCGCAGCGCAGCGAGCCTTCTTCCATGTTTCCGTCGCAGATGCCGAGGTAGCGCACCAACCGCCGGACCTCGGTCAGAAATTGCCCGGCTTCGTCGGCCGTGCGCAAACACGGCTCCGTCACCATCTCGATCAGGGGTGTGCCGGCGCGGTTATAATCCAAGCGGGTTGTTGTTGCGGTGCCATCGTGGATAGATTTTCCCGCATCTTCTTCCAGGTGGATGTGGTCGAGCAAAATGGTGGTGACGTAGGTTTTGTCGCGGTTGCCCGGCTCTTTGGCCGTAATGGGAACGCCCCCGCCCACGCAGATTGGCCCCTTGTCCTGCGAAAGCTGGTAGCCTTTGGGCAGGTCGGGATAAAAATAATTTTTGCGGGCAAATACATTATGGCGGGTAATGGTGCTGTGGCAGGCCAGCCCAATCCTGACCGCATACTCAATGGCTTTGCGGTTTAGCTTAGGCAATGTGCCCGGATGCGCCAGCGTGATAACGCTGACGTGGGTGTTTGGCTCCCCGCCAAAGGCATTGGCATCGGCCGCAAAAATCTTGCTGTCCGTCAGCAATTGGCAGTGAACTTCCAGCCCGATCACGGCTTCATAGCGGGCCAATACCTCGGCGGACAGTGTTGCTTCGACTACCATTGGTGAACGATATTTTTTTTGCAAAGATAAACCCAAAGAAACACAGCCTGACGATGTAGTTCCCAACGACCACCTCGGCCTGGAAAACCAGTTCTCAGCCAGCCGTGGCCGTTGTTGCCTTTTTTGTCAGAACGGATTCAGGTACAACCCGATTCCCAGCCAGGCCGTTTGCTGACTTTCGAACTGGCTGTAGGGCCGAAAACCCGAGTAGCCTTCGAGCAGAAAGGTCAGGTTGTTTTGCGTACGGCCCAGCTCAATGCCAATGCCGCTGTGGATGCCGGGCCGGAAATTGGTTTGCTGCCAGCATTTAATGTCGATGCCCCCCACTAAGCGGGCGGCCCGGTCGGATGGTTTTTTGTAATAGGCCCCCACCTGCGCACTGAGCAGTTTGCGTTCTTCTGGCTTGCGCAGGCCAAAACCAATGCCGCCATAGAGCCGCCAGGCCTGCACCATCCGGCTATAGGTGGCATCGACAACCTCGTAATTGACCGAATTGGGCGTTGGGGCCGTGATCCGGTTGCGGTAGATGTAGTCATCGCCGAGGTGCGACGACAGGTGATAGACCCGAAACCGGTAGTTGTTAAGCCCGCGCCGGACGTTGTAAATGATGCTGATTTTGTAGTCGTTGTTCACAATCTGCCGCCGGGCTTTGTTGAGTTGCGCGTCGTGGTAGGTTTCAAACTGGGTAAACGAGGCCAGGTCGAGCACCCACTCCGTTGCCCGGCCCGGCGCAGTGGTCCGGCGGTAGAATGGCTTGGCGAAGCCAAACGCAAACGGCACAATACTCCCGCGATACTGTTTCCCGTCTGTCACATAAACGGGCAGCACGCTGCCGTAGGTTTGCGCTTCGAGTGGGTCGAGCAGGATCGGGTCGAACAAGTGACCTTTGGGCAAAAACTCGCGGTTCGGGCGGCTCGTGGCGGCTTCACTGCCCGCTGTTGCCGTAGACGCGGAGTCGGTGCGGGGCCGCTTCTCTCGCTTCATCCGCACGGGCTTCGGTTCCTTAGGTGTTACGGGTGCCGCTGGCGCAGTTGGCACTGTTTGGGTGGTATCGGCTGGCACGGCTGGAACCGGTGTGCTGGACTTGGTTTTGGTTTTTTCTTTTTTCTGACTTCGGGTGGGTTCAGCAACCTCGGGCGTAGCTGGCTTATTGGCGGGCGGACCTGGTGCCGGTGCTGGTGTTGGTGCGGGAGCTGGTGCATCGCGGAGCTGGCGGTCGCGGTCTTTAGCGGCTTTTTTCTCCTGCTTCAGCCGTTCTTTTTCGGCTTGTCGGGTGTCGTATTCGCGTTGCTTTTGCGCCCACTCGGCCCGAATCTGGCGGTCGCGCTGCACTTCCCGGTCTATTTTATCTTTCTGTTTTTGTTCAGAGGGAGTCAGTGTGCGGGCGGCTGGCGCGGTAATTTTAGGTGGGGTGGCCGGTGTTTGCTGGGCCAGCGTTGCGGTGCGGGCCAAACCAATCAGCATCAGAACGAAGAAAAACTTTTTCATAGGGTCAGGAAAGGGTGGCGGCCCAACAAAAGCGGTTGGCGTAGGGTAGGGCAATGTGGTCAGGTGTTTGCGTGTGGGACGACCTGGTAGCCAACAGCCATCTGATCCAAACACACACAAACACCAGATTTTAGGTGTTTATTGTTTTAAACGGGCGTAGTTTTTGTAGAAATAAGGGATGGTTTCGATGCCCTTGTAGAAGTTGAACAGGCCGTAACTTTCGTTGGGCGAGTGCAGTGCATCGGTATCGAGTCCAAAACCCATCAGAATAGATTTTATGCCCAGTTCCTGCTCAAACAGGGCCACAATGGGAATGCTGCCACCCCCGCGCGTGGGAATGGGTTTTTTGCCCCAGGCATCCTCAAAGGCCTTACTGGCGGCTTCAAACTCAACCGAATCCACGGGTGTCACGTAGGGCAAACCGCCGTGGTGGGGCCGCACCGTAACCGTTACGCCCGCCGGCGCAATGGCCTTGAAGTGGTTGGTAAACAGGGTTGTGATGGCATCAGGCGTTTGGTTGGGCACCAGCCGCATACTGATTTTGGCCGATGCTTTGGCGGGCAGCACTGTTTTGGCCCCTTCGCCGGTGTAGCCGCCCCAGATACCGTTTACGTCCAGGGTTGGCCGGATGGAGGTGCGTTCGTTGGTGGAGTAACCCTTTTCGCCCATGACATCGGCAATGCCGAGATCACGCTTATAGTCGTCCAGCACGAAGGGCGCTTTAGCCAGTTCGGCGCGTTCGGCATCGCTCAGGTCGGTTACGGCATCATAGAAACCAGGAATGGCCACGCGGCCGTCGGCATCGTGGAGGGAGGCAATCATAGCCGCCAGCACGTTGATGGCGTTGGCCACCCCCCCGCCATATACGCCCGAATGCAAATCGCGGTTTGGGCCTGTTACTTCCACTTCCACGTAGGACAGTCCGCGCAGGCCCGTTTCGATGGAAGGGGTTTCGTTGGCAATGATGCTGGTGTCGGAAATCAGGATCACATCGGCCCGGAGCATGTTGCGGTGCTGGGCCACAAATGCGCCGAGGTGATCGGATCCTACTTCCTCTTCGCCTTCGATCATTACTTTCACATTGCAGGGCAGACCATCGGTGGCCAGCATGGCTTCGAGGGCTTTGATGTGCATATAAAACTGCCCTTTGTCGTCGCAGGCACCCCGCGCATAAATGCGCTCATTGCGAATGGTTGGCTCAAACGGGGGCGACAGCCAAAGTTCATACGGGTCGGCGGGCTGCACGTCGTAATGGCCGTATACGAGCACGGTTGGGCGGGCGGGGTCAACTAATTTCTCGGCGTATACAATAGGGTGGCCGGGCGTTTCGTGGAGGGCGGCTTTGTCCAGGCCGGCGGCTGCCAGTTTATCCCGCACAAACTCGGCCGCCCGCCGAACATCGCCTTTGAATTTGGAATCAGCCGAAACGGACGGGATGCGCAATAAATCGAGCAGTTCATCGAGAAACCGCTGTTTGTTTTCTTCGAGATAGGTTGTCATGGAACGGGTAAAAGGGGCATCACTCACCAAAAAAAATCGCCCCAAGTTACGCTTTTTTGCGCAACACCGGGGCGTATGGGTGGCCGGTAAATGGGTTTATTGCCCGGCGCGTTTTTTGCCCAGCCGAATCAGCACGGTGCGGCTTTCCTGCCCGCGCCATAACCGGCCAATGTTTTTCTGGTGGGTAAGCACCACCATCAGAAAAACCAGGAAACCAAAAACGATGAGGATGGGGTTTTCTTTTTCGCCAAAAATACGCAGCAGCAGCAGCACCGGAAACGCCAGCGCAGCCAGTATGGACCCCAGCGATACGTATTGCGAAGCCACCACGACCCCCAGAAAAATGCCGATGCAGACCAGTGCCATTTCGGGGTGAATGGCCAGCAACATGCCCAGCAGCGATGCCACGCCTTTGCCCCCTTTGAACTGGGCAAAAACGGGATACAGGTGCCCCAATACGGCCAGCATTCCGAAAATGATTTTAAAGGTCATCAGTTCGGTTTGGGTAATTACGTCGGCATGCCACAGAAGCGTAGCCAGGGAGGTTGCCGTGTAGCCTTTCAGTACATCGGCCAGCATGACCAGCGTGCCCGCCCGCTTGCCCAGCACCCGAAACGCGTTGGTGGCCCCAGCATTGCCGCTGCCGTGCTGCCGAACATCAATGCCAAAAAAGGTTTGACCGTACCAAACCGCCGTTGGAATGGACCCAATCAGGTAGGCAAGCAGACACGTAATCCCAATAAAAAAAATATTCATCAAAAAAAAGCTTCAGCAGCGGGTGGATAAAGTTGGTGACGAACGGACAACGAAGAAAGAATCGGAAGCCAATAAACGCACAAAGCTACCAGGATGTTACCGAAATCAACAATCCGTCATTTTCCTCAACCAATGGTCTGTTTGCAGGTACTGCTTTCTGATAGAAACTATTTTCCGCCCACGATCACCTCCCGCAGGTCGCTGTCGGTTAAATACCGGGTAGCCATCTCCAGAATATCGTCGGGCGTAACGGCCCGCACACGCGGAATATAGGTGGTCAGAAAATCGACGGGCAGCTCGTCGAGCAGAATCACTTTGTAGCGGTCAGCAATCTCGAAGGGCGTGTTGAGCGAGCCGACGAACTCGCCGGCCATGTAGTTCTTTACCGTTTCCAGCTCATCGGTCGAAACCGGTTCGGTTTGCAGCACGCGGATTTCCTTCCTGATCTCGTCCAGCGTTTGCTGCGTATTTTCTTTGTTCACGTCCGTTCCAATCAGGAAATAGCCTTCGCGCCGGAACGAGGGCATGTTTGAGGAAATGCCATACGTGAATCCCTTTTCTTCGCGGATATTTTTCATCAGCCTTGATCCAAAGTACCCGCCCAGTAATTCGTTGGTAACGAGCATTTTAAAGAAATCGGGGTGCGAGCGCGTAAACAGCCGCCGACCCAGCCGAATGGACGACTGAGTGCTATCGGGTTTTTCGGACAGCACCGGCAGCACATCTTCCAGGGGTAATTGTCCGCTGAAAGCCACCAGCTCATCGGTGCGTATGGGTATTTGTCCCAGTACCCGGTTGATGAGCAGCACCTCGTTTTCGGCGGCCTGCCCGGCCAGCACCAGCCGAAACGGCCGGTTGCGGATTACCCGGTCGTAGAAACCGGCAATGCCCTCGCGGGTGAGTTGCTCAATGGCTTCGGGCTGTTGGCTTCGGCCGTAGGGATGGTTGAGCCCGAAAAGTTTTTCGCGGAAGAGCACCCCGGCAACGTAGGCGTTTTTCTCGTAGTTGACGCGCAGGTTCTGGAGGGTGATGTTTTTGAGGTCGTCTAATTCTTTTTGTGGAAACAGGGGTTCGGTAAGCAGCTCCTGAAAGAGGGGCAGTACGCTGGGCAGAAATTTGGTGAGGCAATAAACCACCAAACTGGCCCGGTCGGGGCCGCTGTTGAGTTCCACAAATGCACCGTAGCGGTCGAAGTGCTCGCTGATCTGGGCCGACGTGCGGGTGGCCGTTCCTTCGGCCAGCATTTTAACGGCGAAAAAGGCCGTGCCCGGACTGTCCTGTCCAGATC
>JAYVAP010000486.1:0-2731 GCA_043750915.1 Spirosoma sp.
TTAAGGCCTCTTGGTCTACTTCGCTGAGAAGTGGTGTATTGACTCGTCCCATAAGACAAAGATACGGAAAAACATAAACTAATTAATGTCGGGTACTTAGAAGCGTTCATTGGGATGTTCTGCGTTTGTGGGCACTGGATTTATCAGCCGCCCGATACAAAAAAATCAGGAACCCTTCAGGCACTCATCGGCCAGCGCATGGGTGCCGATACCAGGGGGCCAGTCTGCTCCTCGCGCCATTTACGGAGCCAAAACCGGTATTTTTTGCGTCCGTAATCCATAAAATTGGGGATCGACGTAGCATCGACCGCAAACAACCGGTGCGGCCGCTGTTTCATAACGCCGATAAAAACAAACCGAAACTGCCGCGTTGTGCGCCACTCGCCGGTGTCGGCATGGCGCAGACTATCGATATAAAAAGCGGCCTGCCGGTCGTAGTCATACGTATAGCACGACTCCAGAAACTGAGCATAAGTGCGGGCCGACGTTGTTTTCAGGTCAATAATCAAGGCGTTCCGGCCCTGGGGGCTGGTATAGAGCATGTCTAACCGCGCTTTGCAGGCTACGCCCGTTGTCGGGTCGGTGGAGAGCACAATCCGCTCCCGCTCTGCCAACCTCAGATACCGTCGGCAAAAGGTATCCTGCCGAACCGTTTTCATCAGTACATTCAGGTTGTTATCCTGGCTCGGCGAGAGCATGGGCGAGTCTGCCAGCAGGTCGGGTACCAGCTGGTGCATCACAGTGCCCAGCGTTTCCGGTTCGAGCAGGTGCTGATGGAACGCCCGCCCGAACATTTTTGCCTGGTCAACATTGAACCGCACCGACCGGTCGTCATGGCCTAAGTGTTCCTCTTTGAGCCGCGTAAGGTCGGAGTTCGACACGCGCGAAATGGATCGGTATTCGTCGCCGGGGTTGATGAGCGGCCGGGAAAACGGACTAACATTGGATAACATCATCACAAAAAAAGGGTCTGCATGGATTACAAAACGTCGCGGGTCTCTTAGTTAGAAACGGACACCCGCGTACCTGCCTGAAAACGTATTGGCCCTACGCCTGACCCGCTGGCAACAGCGTAGCCTCATCCATGACGTTGGCAAATGGGTTGTAGTAGTTCATGGCGGTTTTGATGTTGGCAATGTCGGTGAGGGTCTCGTGCCGGAAAATTTTGACCCCACCCACCGACCGATCTTCGGCAAACTGCTTCAGCGCGTTGGTTTGCTCCACCCCAGCCATTGTGTAGGTAAACGTGGCGATGTAGTACACACCTTTGGGCTGAATTTTGGTATTCTCTTTCCGCTCAGCAATGGCGGTGATCACCACGTCGGCGAGGGTCAGGTCGTCGTAGTAGAGCGGTTCGATGAGCCGGAAAATATTGTCGACCGAATAGCAGTGAAACAGCACCGCCGACACACAGTTTTTGTCATCAACGAAAAATAGCTCCGCCCAGTTTTTGGTACCCATGTTCAGGATGTTATCCGTGAAGATGCGCCAGGCGATGGGCTGAAAGGTGAGCGTACGGCCAATTTTTTCGGTGCCGTTGATGTTAAAAACACCCTCTTTGGCATCGAAGCGGTACTGACGCGGGTGCCCTTCGAGGTACTTGAACCGGCGGGCGGGCAGGCTGTCGATTATTTCGCTGGTCAGTTCCCGGCCGGTTTGTCCGGGCTGCGGTGCGGTTTCGCTTTGAATTGTCTCGATTTGGCCGTTGTTTTGCATGTTCATTAGTATTTGTTGTTTACTGTTCAAGCAGGGGACCCGTTTTGCGGTCCCTTTTGCCTTTTTCAGGGGTGCCGTTTACAGGCATAAAATTACACAGTTTTGCGTAAAAAACAAACCCGCTTCGGCGAATAAAGGGGCTTATTTTACGCTATATCGTGTAAAAATGGAGTTGGAGCGTTCAGATCGCGGAAGTCGACCAAAGAGGGCTTATCTTTGCCTGCTTCCCACCCCTTCTTTGCTTCGTTTCTCATGATCGAATCCCGCCTACAGCAACTTATCGACGCGCTCAACGTGAGCGTTTTGGCGTTTGCCCGTCAAATTGGCGAACGCCGGGGCGAAAAAGTATACCATATCCTGCACGGCCGGATGAAACCGCGCTACGACACGCTCGAAAAGATTTTGACGGTCTATCCGCAGGTGAACGGCGACTGGCTGCTGCGGGGCGAGGGGCTGATGTTCCGGCAACTCAACTCACCGCTGGCAGCCATCACCACGGAGGAGCGGCTGCGCAACATGGAGTTTCTGTTGTTTCAGCTCAACGAACGGGTATCGCTGTTGCAGGCCACCAACGACCAGTTGCTGACCGAGTTGGGGCGGCTTCGGGCGAGCGGCTAACCGTGCTCCTGCAAGGTGGGGGATGCTGTTGTGAGGGTTTGGGGTGCTGTATTTGTCCTTGATACCACTTCACCTTCGCCCGCGTAGCGGCTTGGCGTTTCGCCGTTTGATGAAACGTAGCGCATTGCCTTTTTTCATCAAAGCAGTAGCTGAAGTAACCGTCGATGTCCTGAACGCGCTGTGCTATTGGTTGTAGCGGTACGTACCGCTGAGTGATGTGGGCCGATAAGATTTGGAAGTATTGCTGTAAAATGGTTTCTTTGCTTATGTAACGCACTTACCCCACATTCATCGGACGCTCTGGGCGTTAATGAAAGCATATTCCTCTGATTTTCAGGCATATGTAGTTCTGTGAATTGGCGTACATGTACATGTTGGGTGCTGGTTCATCAAGTGC
>JAYVAP010000487.1:0-3782 GCA_043750915.1 Spirosoma sp.
ACCAGCCAACCACGAAGTTCAGCCCTACGTGGACCGGTTAGTGAGCGCGTTTCCCGATGCACAAATCCTGCTGACGGGCTATCAGGTGGTCGGGCAGGATATAAATCTCCCTGAAAACGCCACCGTCATTAACCAAATCAACGATCTGGTCCTTATTTCAGGGGCATAAACATCAAATCGCCCTGATCAGTCAACATTCAGGCCATTTACCTTCGCTATGCTTCCCCCTCCCGGCGGGCATTCAAATAGCCCCGCACAACGGTGAATGTGGTGATGGCGAGGAAGAAAATCACGATCCAATGGACATAATTGATGATCCACGGGAAATGTTCGCCAAAGAAAAAACCGCCCCCCACCAGCGTTAGCGTCCAAATGGCCCCGCCCGCCAGGTTATAGAGCATGAAAAAGCGGAAATTCATGTGAATCAGACCGGCCAGAATGGGCGCAAACGTGCGGACGATGGGTAGAAACCGGGCCACAATCAGGGCACTCGTGCCATACTTCTCGAAAGCGGCACGGGTATTGTCGATATATTTCTTCTTGAAAAACAGCGAGTCTTTCCGATTCTGAATGCGGCCGCCAAAGTAATGACCCGTCAGGTAACCCACCAGCGACCCCAGCACGGCTGCCCCAAAAATGCACGTCAGCAACAGCCACAGCGGCACGTTCAGCACTTTTGTACCGGCAAATACGCCCGCCAGAAAAAGCAGGTAGTCGCCCGGCAGAAAAAAGCCAAAGAAAAGGCCATTTTCAACGAAAATAATGAGCGTAATCAGCACCAGCCCACCCGTACGAATGATTTCCTCCGAGTTAAGCAAATATTGAAAAAAATCGATTAACTGCTGCATATCGTCTTGCGGAGCGGATGTCTGCGTTACATACAATCGGCCAGTTCGAGCCAACGGTCTGATTTTCGGGCAACGGCCTGGTCAATTTCGTCGATTTCCCGCGCCCAGGCGGTCAGCTGTTCATGGTGGCCACCGCCGTTGAGCAGGTCCGTGATCTCAGCTTTGCGTTGCTCGAGGGCGGCAATATTGGCTTCGAGCGTTTCGTATTCCTGAATTTCCTTAAACGACGGTTTCTTCTTCGATCCGTTTGCGCTGCCGTTGACCGGTGTTGCCGCCACTTTGGGCGCGGGGGCCTGTTGTTGCAGAATCGTACCGGCGGGCCGGGTATCGGCGCGACCGTCGCTGCGGGGTTTGGCATCGCGCCATTCGCGGTAGTCGGTGTAGTTGCCCGGATAGTCGCGTACTTTACCTTCTCCTTCGAGCACAAAAACGTGCTCCACCAGCCGGTCCATAAAATACCGGTCGTGGGTCACAATCAGCACACAACCCGCAAAATTGAGCAGGAAATCTTCCAGCACATTCAGCGTCATAATGTCGAGATCGTTGGTTGGCTCGTCGAGGATCAGGAAGTTGGGGTTTTGCACCAGCACCAGCAGCAACTGTAGCCGCCTTTTTTCGCCCCCGCTCAGCTTGGCCACAAAGTCATACTGCTTGGGGCGGTCGAAGAGGAACCGGCTCAGCAGCTGCGTAGCCGTTATGGTATCGCCGTTGGCCAGTTTCATCACTTCGGCCACATCCTGCACCACATCGATAACGCGCTGATTTTCGGGCAGGTCGAGTTCCGTTTGGGTGTAATACCCGAATTTGACGGTGCCGCCGGTCGTAATTTTCCCCGAATCGGGGCGCATCTCGCCGGTGAGCATGTTCATGAGCGTGGTTTTACCCATACCATTTTTCCCGATCAGCCCCACGCGGTCGGGCCGCTTGAAGGTGTAGCTGAAATGGTCGAGCAGCACCTTGTCGCCAAAGCGTTTGCTCAGGTTTTCGACTTCCAGGATTTTGCTGCCGAGCCGGGCCATGCGCAGGTTAAGGTCGAGGTCGCCGTCGGCTTTTTTGCCACTGGTTTTCTCTTTCAGTTCATCAAACGCGTCGATCCTGTATTGTGCTTTGGTGCTGCGGGCTTTGGGTTGTCGGCGCATCCATTCCAGTTCGCGCCGAAACGTGTTGCGGTCTTTGGCCAGCTCGGATGCCGTTGCCATTTCGCGCTCTTCCTTTTTTTCGAGAAAATACGCGTAGTTGCCTTTGTAGCTGTAGAGTTGGCCGTTGTCCATCTCGGCAATCTGATTGCAAACGCGGTCCAGAAAATACCGGTCGTGCGACACCATCAGCAGCGTGCCGTTGTTGGTGGTCAAAAAACTTTCGAGGTATTCAATCGCTTCGAGGTCGAGGTGGTTGGTTGGCTCATCCAGAATGAGCAGGTCGGGGTTCTGAATGAGCACCCGTGCCAGGGCCACCCGTTTGCGCTGCCCGCCCGACAGTGAGCTAACCAGCTGGCCAATGTCCTGAATACCCAGTTCGCCGAGCATCTGCCGGATTTGCGCTTCGTAGTCCCAGGCTTCGAGTTTCTCCATGTCGGCCATGGCTTTTTCAAGCCCGGCGTGGCTTTCGCTGGCGAGGGCCATTTCGTAGGCCCGCACGGCATCGAGCTGGGCACTTTCGCCCGCCAGCACGGCTTCCATCACGGTCAGTGTCTCGTTGAAATCGGGTTGCTGATCGAGATAACCAATGCTGATATCTTTGCGCACGCTAACCAGGCCTGCGTCGGGCGGCATGGCACCGGCCAGAATAGATAGCAGCGACGTTTTGCCGGAGCCATTGGCCCCCACAATGGCAATTTTGTCGCCCCGGCTAATGCCAAAAGTAAGGTTACGAAACAGCGTGCGGTCGCCGTAGGACTTGGTTAAATTTTCGGCTGATAGGTAATTCATAAATTGGTTACGCGGTCACATCAATTTCTGCTGCAAAGGTACAACAAAGGAATTCGTTCGTACTTTTACCTATTCCTTTTCTCAACCCACCCAATGCGCCTGAACTGTTTCCTGCTCCTGATTGCCATGACAATGGTAACCAGCTCACTGGCCCAAACCGCAACGCCTGCCCAATCCTACACCCAAACCATTCCGGGCAGCAACCAAACCTACGCCATGGTGGCTATTGCGGGCGGCAAGTTCCTGATGGGCAGCCCCGCCACCGAAAAAGGGCGCAGGCCCGACGAAGGTCCACAGCACCAGGTTACCGTAGAACCGTTTTACATGGGTAAATACGAAATAACGTGGGACATATATGATCTGTTCGCCTTCACCAACATGGAAAAAGAGATGGCAGCCAAATACACCGAATCCGACGCTAATCTCGCCAAAACCGATGCCACCACCCGGCCCAGTCCGCCCTACGTCGATATGTCGTTTGGAATGGGGCGGTCAGGATACCCGGCCATCAACATGACCCAGTATGCGGCCATCAAATTCTGCGCCTGGCTCTACGCCAAAACGGGCTTGTTCTATCGCCTGCCCACCGAAGCCGAGTGGGAATATGCCTGCCGGGGCCGTGGTCCGAACGCTGTGATGGCTTACTCGTTTGGCAGCGATGTAAAGAAATTAGGCGAGTATGCCGTATTCAGCACCAACAGCGGGGGCGGATATAAGAAAGTGGGCACCAAAAAACCCAACTCATTTGGATTGCATGATATGCACGGCAATGTGATGGAATGGACGCAGGATCAATATATTGCTGACTATTATAAGCAGAAAGCAGCGGGTAAAGTCAACGAACCCTACGCTCCTACCACCACCCTGTATGCCAATGCCGTGCGGGGTGGCTCCTGGGACGATAACCCGGTCGTGTTGCGGTCGGCTGCCCGCACGCCGTCGGCCCCGGCCTGGAAGGTGCTCGACCCGCAAAGCCCTAAATCCGACTGGTGGCTAACGTCAGCCT
>JAYVAP010000488.1:0-3608 GCA_043750915.1 Spirosoma sp.
GGTTTCGCGTTTATCTACCTGCCATCGGACCTGCAATCGCAACTGAAGGAGCCAAACCCCGGCTTTTCACAGGATACACGCTTAGAAGTGTTCAATTCAAACGTTCAGGTGGCCGCCGTATTTACAAAAGCATTGATGAACAGCCGGTTGAACCTGACTACGTCGGCAGGAGCCGTCCGTTTGCATAATAATTTCCGGCAAACTTATACCTCGGCACGGGGATTGCCAGGAGGAGTGTCAACACCGTCGCAGGGAATCGTGATCGAGTCAATTCCGGAGTACCGGGAAAATACCGATGTAGGCGCATTTATCCAGCAGGAAGCGAACTACGATGATAAGATTATCGGTACGGTTGGCCTTAGGGTCGATAAATCAACGCTGAACGGCGATCCGAATAAATTTTACGCTTTCCCGAAGGCATCGCTGGCGACGAATCTGACGCGCTTTGGCAATTGGGGCGGTAACACCGTCAATCAACTAAAGTTACGCGTTGCCTATGGATCAACAGCTGGTTTGCCAAGCTGGGGTATTTTGTACTCGCAGCTAAATACGATCAGCACGGGTGGGCAGGGCGGCCTGGTTCCCTCAACCATTCTGGGAAACATAAATATCAAGCCAGAACGCGCTACCGAACTGGAGTACGGTGTCGATTTTGGATTGTTTGGAAACCGGATAACAGGCGAGGTTACGATGTATAATAAAAAGGTAATCGATCTGATTCAACCTTTAGTAACGGCACCGACCACCGGCGTATCGTCGGTGCAGATTAATGCGGCCGACATGACTAACCGGGGGCTTGAAGTAATGCTGGGGGGTGACATTGTGCGCAGCAGCAACTTTACCTGGTTCATACAGCCCATTTTGGGCTACAATCGCTCAAAAATTACCCGGCTTACCGTGCCGGAGCGGTTAACGGGTGGATTTGGAGCCTCCTTTGGTCAATGGCGTGTGAAAGAGGGCCGGTCCCCAACGGAGATTGTGGGGCAGCCACGAACATTGCCTTCCACTGACCCTAACTTCGCCAACTCATTCACCGTCTATGGCGATCAGCAACCCAAATACGAACTGTCGCTTAATCAGCGGATTACGTTCCTGAAAAACTTTGAGTTTTCGGCCTTGCTCAACTACCGGCATAAATTTACGGTTGTTTCGCTGGCACGGGTGCTCTGGGATGAAGGCGGTAATACTTCCGATTGGAACAGCACCAGCCTGCGCATAGATGTAGATGGTTTACCTGTAACAAAGGAAGCAGACCTTGTCACGGACGGGAAAGGGCGGCAGAATGTGCGGGGTCTGGATGAAAATGGCGTTCCACGCGCAGGCTATAACCCATCTATTGCCAGTTTTCTGAAACTACGTGAAGTATCTCTGTATTATCGCATTCCGAAAGCCGTACTACAAAATGCTTTCAGGAATGTTGTTCAGGGTGTGAGACTGGGTATATCGGGTAACAACGTACTACGCTGGACTGACTATGCCGCTGGCTATGATCCGGAGAACTCAAACTTCGGGTCGCGGGCGTTAGGCAGCGGAGTAGACATCGGTAGTGCACCGGCCGTGCGTCGGATGATGTTTCACTTAGCCGTTGAATTTTAAAAACTTGAAAACACGATTCGTTCAACTTGTTTCATACATACTGAAAAATAATGAAAACACACACATACACTGGGGTGGCAATTCTCATTTTGGCAACAAGCCTGAATGCATGCAATCCTCTGAAGGTCGAGCCGGTTATTAACCCTAATGGTTCCAGCGTGAGCGACATAGCAATTAACGCGACCAAAGCACAGTTAAACTCGTTGGCCATCGGCCAGATTGGTGTGGCACGCCGGGGGCTGGCCATCTATTTGCAGGTGGTCGGTTCGATTGGAAAGGAACTCTTTAATTTTAACACGACCGAGTCCCGGTGGATGACGGAGTTAAACGGGATAAAGAAGATCGATAACTCGGCTTTTTATAACGGGGCCACTACGGATTTTGGCCTGGCAGTGCGCCAGGCAAATATAACGCTGGCATCGGTAGCCAATACCAGTAGTGTTACAGACATACAAAAAAATGGCTACAGAGGACTGGCCAACACCTTCAAAGGATTGGCTCTTCTGTACATGCTGAATGCTCAGGGAAGCAACGGCATCCGGCTGAGCGTCGAAGACCCGTATAAGCCCAGCAAACCGGCCACTTATGCCGAATCGTTGATCGGTATTGCCAAAATTCTGGACGAAGGGGCTACGCAGTTAGACGGTGCCGGTGCTGAATTTAACTTTGCCATGCCCAGTGGCTACGCCGGGTTTAACACGCCCGCCAGCTTTAAGAAGTTTAATCGGGCTATTGCGTTGCGCGTGGCTATCTACCAGGCCGACTGGGCCAAAGCTGCTACATTGCTGCCACTGACGTTCTACAGTGCTTCCGGCGACCTGAACGCCGGGCCCCGGCACAGCTTCAACGCAGCCTCTCCAGATTCCCCTAACCCACTCTTGAATTCATCGACAATTCGGGTTGTAGGTGTACAAAAGCTATTTGACGATATGGAAGCTGGCGACAAACGAATTTCGAAAGTGCGCACCTTAGCAACGCCCCTGAACTTTACCTCTGGCGTGGTATATAGCAGTAAATACCTGGCTATAATGTATACAGATGTTAACGGACCCGTATCCATTATTCGTAATGAAGAATTGGTTTTGATTGCCGCTGAAATTGCTGCTCAACAGGGCAATGCCGCTGAAGCCACAAAAAATATCAACATCGTCAGGATGGCGGCTGGCCTGCCTAATTATACGGGTGCTACTACGAAAGATGCGCTGATCAATGCCATCCTGAAAGAGCGGCTGTATTCGCTGTTTTACGAGGGTCATCGTTGGGTCGATATGCGTCGGTACAACAAACTGGGCGAAATTGTTCTGCCGGTGCCCGAAATGAAAGTTTTAGAACGGTTAGAACGCCCCATTGCTGAGGTAAACTGGGATATTCAGAATCCGTAGGCGGGCTTTCAGGAGCAGATAAGAAAAAAGGTGCAGGATAATTCCTGCACCTTTTTTCTTGTTCCGCATAAAGGGTTCTGCATTCGGTACTATGAGAATGAAAGTCCGGCCAATCCGCTATGGTCGAAGCTTCATTTTCCCGTCAATGGCTGCAACCCCAAAAACACCACCCGCCCCGCTGCCGGGAACGTGGTTTGGGCAATGGGCGGTCCGTAGCGTCGGTAAAATTCGGCGACCTGCTCCGTGGTCAGTAAATCAGTATACACATTGATACCGGCGAAGTTGTTTTTTCGCAGAAAAGTGTCCAGAAACTGCCAGTCCTGTTCCGTAAAGGCCCGGCCCGGCCTGAGCAAGCGGGGCCAGCCGTCGCGCAGAAAGGGCCTGATCTGATCAGGGTGGAGCCGCCCGAAGTACTGCCCGACAACTTTTTTGTCGTAAAATCGCCGGAACGTAAACACCGCGTTCTGTTGGGCATAATAGGGGCAAAGCCCTTCTTTCATGCCCACACCGTCGGCCCCCACGGTGCAAAAAGGCCAGTCGAGCACGGCCATGCCGGGTTGTTGCCGCACCACGGCGCAATAGCGCATAAGGCTGGCCGAGGCCACGTTGACGGGTAAGCTGGTTCGCATC
>JAYVAP010000489.1:0-2425 GCA_043750915.1 Spirosoma sp.
AAAAAATCAGCAGACTGGTTTTTAAAGCCCCCGAAAACGACGGCATCTACACCCTGCTGGGCCTGACGCTGGCCAGCAAACCCCATTATGTGCCCATCAAAGGCCCTTCGTATGGTGGCCCCGACAACTGGGCCGCTGCCACGGCCATGGCTGGTTTGGTGGAGGGGCTGGCTGGCGTGACCGATGCGCCCAACACCCAGGCCTACGCCCAGCCCGTGCTGGCCCCCCGCTGGCACCAAACCCCCGCCGACACGGTGGCGGTAACCGTTTGTTACCCTGCTTCGGGTGGTTATGTGGCTTACCGGTTCCGGCACGAGCGGGCTAAAAAAGAACTCCACCTGACCACCACGGGCAGCGGAAAAACCCTACGCTATCACCTGCTGATGCCCCAAGGAACCCGCCCTGCCCGGTCAGTGCGGGCAGATGGCAAGCCTGTGCCCTTTGTTACGTCGGTCGTTGGAACATCCCGGTACGTCGATTTTGACCTGGCCAACCAGGGACCCCGGCAGGTGGTGCTCGCCTATTAATTACTGATGTTACGCAGGGGATGCTCATAGGGATCAGAAAAAGCCTTTTGTGTAGGTTCTGAAGACCCTTTCCACATAGTCAGGCCACATAGTGCGTAACATCAGTAAAGTATTATAAACAGGCTGTTGCCTTTATCATTGCCGGTTTCCTGGTTAGTGTGCTGTACTTTGCCGACGCCATGCTGGCAAAGAACGGATTTTCGATCTGGTACTTCCAATTCCGAAATGATCCTGCTACCCAGAATGCGTTTGGTCTCTATGCCAAAATGCTGGTTATGTTAACATATCCCAAACTTTTTTTTTCACCCCCTGAAAATACGGCACTCTCATTACTTTTAGCGTTTATGTTTTGGACACAACAACGTTTTATAAAAGATTTACCAAAGCTATTAAAGATTTATTCATTAATTTTGATAATAGCTTTTTGGTTGATTACAAAAAGAAATACGGGTTATTATCTGATTTTATTTATGCCATTTATGCTCGTACTAATATATGAGCTTTACAAGGCAAAGCCTTTTGATACAATAGGACTTCGAGTAGTCTTATTTGTCTATTTTCTGATTGGCTTGTTTGGTACATTTCAGCTGATTAATAAGAACCTGAACACCGAGTACTTGCCTGTCGCTTATAAAAAATTAGAAAAGAGTATTTCCCCCACTCAATTAGGATTAGTTCCGCTCACTTTTTTCTTTAACGAGTATGAACACTACCCTCACCTATTGAGTCACGAGAATTATACTTACTACTCAAAAAAACCTGACAACTCTTCCGCTGAAATGGCTAATTGGGCCTACGACCATCAGGTTGGTTTTATTTTGATGGACTATACCTATCGCCCCGAATATTTTTATCCGGCACCCGGCACGCCTGTTTTACCCCATTATAAACTTAGCTTTTTCGACGGCAGATTTGCCGTTTATACTACTTCGCCTGAATACAGGAGCAAGTAAAACTGCTTACCGCCCAAAAAACATAATGTGCTGCTGTGGTAAACGACGGTCGTTTCTAAGCAGTTTAAGCCCCACCGCTTTCATCTCCCGGGTTGCCTGCGCCACGCTTAGCTTATGGAGTTCCTTGATGGGCACAGTCGGGTCTTCGGCGCGGTACTCCACCAGCACCACGCGGCCCCCCGGTTTCAGCGACGACACAATCCGGCTCATCATCTCGCGCGGGTAGGAAAACTCATGATACGCATCGATTAGAATGGCCATGTCAACGGTGTTGGCGGGTAGTTTGGGGTCGGCCTCGGTGCCCAGCACGGGTTGCACATTGGCGAGTTTCCGCTTCTGTTTCCCCTCGTTGAGGTAGTCGATCATTTCGGGCTGAATGTCCACGGCCAGTACCTTTCCTTTGGGTACCTCGGGAGCCATCAGAAAGGTAAAAAACCCCGTTCCGGCCCCAATATCGGCCACTACGTCGGTGGGTTTGAGATCGAGGGCCGCCAGCAGCAGGTCGGTACGTTCTTCGCTTTCGCGCTCGGGGCGGTCAAGCCACCCTGCGCCAAGGTGACCCATTACCTGCGCAATTTCACGGCCCTCATAAAAGGTGCCGATGCCATCGCGGCTGGCATTGCCCCGGCGATACACCGGCGTAGAATCGGTGGGGGACGTTGCCGGGGGTTGCTGCGACGAACCGGGCCTACAGGCGGCCAAACCCACGAATACAAAAATTAAGAAGCGAAACATAGTTTTGGCGGTAATTACGCAAAATTAAACGCTATAGTCCCTGAATGGTCAGTTTAGTCGGCTTCTTGCTCTGTAGCCCGGCAGTGAATAGGACGGCTATAAAGGTTAACAAGTAAGCACAGTCGTCAAAATTAACACCTTAAAGATAGTAGCGTTTAAATCTGCTCACTTACTTAGTGCTCGGACTTAAGGGAAAAAAGCGACCAGCAA
>JAYVAP010000490.1:0-3386 GCA_043750915.1 Spirosoma sp.
ACTATGTGGCCTGACTACGCGGAAAGGGCCTTCAGAACCTGTCCGAAAGGCTTTTTCTGATCCCTATGAGCATTTCCTGCGTAACATCAGTTATAATGATAGTGAAAATTTTAGCTAATCAAAATTTTTTACTATAATTTTTCTCAAATTACTATTAATCAACGACTTAACTCTAATTTTTTTGTCGTACACTGAGTCAATCAGGCTTGACAACATAACGGGCTTCCTGGTGCGAAGAACCTCAGAGAAGAACTGTTGGCAGTGCAACACCTGCTCATCTGTAAAATCACATGGCGTTAGTCCCCTGTTTCATATAACTCCAGCGGCAATCCGTCGGGGTCGGCCAGGAAGGTGAACCGCCGGCCGGTGTACTCATCCACGCGGATGGGTTCTGTTGGCACGCCCCGGCTGTTGAGGTGAGCCACGGTGCCGTCCAGGTCCGTAACGGCAAATGCCAGATGCCGCAACCCCAAAGCTTCGGGGCGGGAGGGTCGCGGGGGCGGATTGGGAAACGAAAACAACTCGATTACGTACTGGTCATTCAGCGCAAGATTCAGCTTATACGACTGGCGTTCAGCCCGGTACACTTCCTGTAGTATGGTCAGACCCAGCGTTTCGGTATAAAACTGTTTCGACAGCGGGTAGTCCCGGCAAATGATCGCTACGTGATGAATAGCCGCGAGCTGATGCATAATCGTCAGGGAATCAGGAGCGTGTCGGCGGTGAGGGTGTCAATGGCAATGGTGTTTTTCCCGCCCGCCGGAAACGCCCGCTCCGCCTGTCGGCGCCGGTTCCAGGGGGCCGTGGTCCGGTTGGCCATGTCGATAGCGAGCAACGCCACAACAGCGGTGAAAACAATGAAAACGATGATGAAAATACGACGGTTACGATTCATGTCTGAAAGAAAAATACGGGCTGAATGCTACACAAAACACATCCGACATGGGTTATTCACTGGTCTGCACCGGTCAGTTGTTTGGGAGTCATCTGGAACACTAAGCTACCCGTTCGGCCCGACACGGCATCCCAGTCCAACGCCCCAAATGTGATGGCCACCACCGCCCCCTTGCTCAGAGAACCGATGGACTGATGGGTCAGGAATTCGGCTAAGTAAGACACATCGGGGTTGTGGCCCACTATCATGGCCGACTGCACCTCGCCGGGCAAGGCGTTAATAACGGACAGATACGCCTTCGGGCCACCGTCGAACAGGGCACTTTCCAGCCGAACCGTGGCGGGGTTGTTGCCCAGCTGTTCGGCCATCAGGCGGGCGGTGTCGGCAGCGCGGGGGGCGGTGCTGCTCACTAATACATCGGGCTTAATATCCCGGCCACGCAGGTAACGACCCATGCGGGCGGCTGCTATGGTGCCTTCGGGCGTTAGTTGGCGGTCGTGGTCGGCCATGAACGTGGCCCTGTCTTCGGCTTTGGCGTGGCGAACAATATAGAGCGTAACAGGCATATAATCAGGTAATAATTAGCGGAAGCGAACCAGCCAGCGCGGCAACGACGGGTTTAACAATAAAACTAATTGTGGTGTTGATGGGTAGAAAAGGCCGTACTTTTACAGATTACAAAAGTACCGCTGCAATCGTAACAAAACGAATACCATGCATTTTCAGGGCGAAAAAAGTACATTGACGTTTGGGTTTCAATTTGACCATGAGCGGGTTTCGCTGAATGGCATTCTCTGGCCCCGCCGTCCGCCCGCGCGTGCCCCCCGCCCGGAGCCGCTCCGGCTGCCGTTTTCGGCCTTTTTCAGCGAGCCGGAACTGCTCGGCCTGCAACACTGGCTGCTGGCCGGCGATACTGCCCAGCCGCTCCCACTCAACGGATACGTTCGCCAGATCAGCCGCGCCACGGGTCCCGATGTCCAGGCCGTTTACCTCGATCTGGAATTCAGTTTCGATCAGGTGCCCGATTGGTGGGACTGGCCCATCAGTTTCCCCCTGTGTGCCCATCTGGAGATTCGGCCCAATGAATTTTCCTACCTCATTAAGTCGCTGAGCCGAGCGCAGTGGTCGGCCAATCTGACGTGGTAATCCCGGCGATGTGCGGACCATTGACCCCGACGGCATCAATAAACCAGGGGGGCTGGTAGGAAAGATTTGGGCTATTTGGTCTATTTTTGCGGTTACGAACACCATCCCGTTGCCGCAGCATGAGTTATCAATCCATTCAGCACCTGTTAAAAACTTCTCTTCCGCCCGCGTCGGAATCCTCTCCGTCGATAACCGTTAAAGGATGGGTGCGCACCAAGCGCGAGAGCAAAAACGCCGTGTTTATTGCCCTCAACGACGGCTCAACGATCAACAACCTGCAGGCCGTTGCGGAGGCTGGCCAGCTGCCCGACGAAACGCTGAAACTCATCACAACCGGTGCCTGCGTGGCCATTACGGGGCAGTTGGTAGCCTCGCAGGGGGCCGGGCAGGCGGTTGACCTGAAAATTGTTCACGTCCATATCTATGGGCTGGCCGATCCCGACAAATACCCGCTGCAACCCAAGCGGCACTCGCTGGAGTTTTTGCGGGAAATAGCCCACCTGCGCCCGCGCACCAACACCTTCAGTGCTGTTTTGCGGGTTCGGCACGCGCTGGCCTTTGCGGTGCATAAATACTTCAACGACAACGGATTCTTTTACCTCAACACGCCCATCATCACGGCATCGGATGCGGAGGGAGCGGGCGAAATGTTCCGCGTCACCACACTCGATGCCACCAAACCACCCCTCTCCGACGACGGCACGGTCGATTATAGCCAGGATTTTTTTGGTCGCGAAACCAACCTCACCGTGTCGGGGCAGCTCGAGGGCGAGCTGGGCGCATTGGCCCTGGGCAAAATCTATACCTTTGGCCCCACCTTCCGGGCCGAAAACTCCAACACCACCCGCCACCTCGCCGAGTTCTGGATGATTGAGCCGGAGATGGCCTTTTTCGAGCTGGAAGACAACATGAATCTGGCCGAGGATTTTGTGAAAACCGTGATCCGCTACGCCCTCCAGCACTGCGCCGACGACCTGAATTTTTTGGACAACCGGCTCAAAGAGGAAGAAAAGACCCGGAAAAAAGAAGAGCAGAGCGAACAAAGTCTGCTCGAAAAACTCCAGTTCGTAATCAGCAACGAGTTTGAGCGGCTCACCTATACCGAAGCCGTCGAGATTCTGATTAACTCGAAACCCGCTAAAAAAGGACAGTTTCAGTATGACGTGAGCTGGGGTGTGGATCTACAGTCGGAGCATGAACGGTATCTGGTTGAAAAGCATTTCAAAAAGCCGGTGATCCTGACCAACTATCCCCGCGACATCAAAGCCTTTTACATGAAGCAGGATGCCGATTCACCCGCCAGCCCCGGCCCCACCGTGCGGGCCATGGATGTGCTGTTTCCCGG
>JAYVAP010000491.1:0-14395 GCA_043750915.1 Spirosoma sp.
GCCAACCTGGGTGAAAAACGCCTGGGTCGACATGGTTTGTCGACAGGTCTACCGGTATGAGATTACGCCTTACCGCAACGAACTCGCCAAAATCGTGGACGGGCAGGTAACTACTGGTTAGCGGAGCATTGGAACGGGTACAAAAACCGACAAAACCAGTTTGGCCACATCTCATGGCGAGATATGGCCAAACTGGTCTCAAATTTTTACAGCAAAGTCGTTATTTGATGTCGCCCCGGATTTCGCCCCCCGGAAAAGCCGGTGTGTGCAGGTTGGCGTAATAATAGCCATTGAGCAAACTATCGACCCGCCCGGCAGTAGCCAGGGTGGCCGTGCCAATGATGGGCGATGCCAGACTGGCAAACGGAATTTCAACGGGGCCAAGCCCAGTAGCTGCGTTATTAACCCGGTGCAGGTGGCCCGCTGCGGGTGTCAGGCCTGAATAAGTGACCGTGTAGCTCAGCACGCGGGTGGCCGGATCCACTATGCCCCTGAACGAACCGGTAGCGGTCGAGGCATTGGGCGTAGGTTTTTCGGCGGCCCCGCTCAACATGGCGGTTAACTGGATGGGTGCTTTCACCCGGATGTTGCCCCGGATTTCGCCCCCCGGAAACGCCGGTGTGTGCAGGTTGGCGTAATAAAAGCCGTTAATCAGACTATCGACCCGCCCGGTGGTAGCCAGGGTGGCCGTGCCAATGATGGGCGATGCCAAACTAACAAGCGGAATCTCAACGGGGCCTAGCCCAGTCGCTGCGTTACTGACCCGGTGCAGGTGGCCCGCTGCGGGTGTCAGGCCCGAGTAAGTGATGGTATAGCTCAACACGCGGGTAGCCCGGTCAATTTCGCCGGTAAACGAACCCGTGGCAGCCGATGCAACGGCGGTTGGCCGTTCGGCGGCCCCACTCAGCGTACTAACCAGCGGGATCTTCGCGTCGGGCGCAAATCCACGGTGATCATTGCAGGCCGTAAGGCTCAGTGCCAGCGCACATAGCGCGGCCAGTGACAGAAACGTAAATTCTTGTTTCATGGGTAGCGTGATAAAATTGATTAGAATGACAATTGATCGGCGGTCAACTGGAACATATTGGCTGAACTCCTACAAACCCCCAATGAGTTCCACCCGTGCCGAATCACCTGTACATACGCACGCAGCGTCAGCTTGTATTGGGCAATGCATGCTTTATTGTGTAAAAATTCATTGATCCGCTTAACCGGTCCGGCTAAACAGCCATAAAACGCCTTTGAATGTCGGCAGGACAGGATGCGTATAGAAACCAAATTCAGCCTTTATTTCACCCGTTCCGGATTACGCAATGGAACCGCCTGGTTGGATAGCCTCTCTGGCGGGTTTGCTGGTCGTTGGGTTTGGGCCGATTTTCATAACGATTCAGAAACGTTTACTTTTGACCCGCCAACCAACATTCATTTGGGCAATTCTTTGGTTTATTAAATTTCCTTCAGTAACCGTTATCTCTTTTTACATTATGGCTTTTGACTTAGATATGATTCAGCGCGTATACGCCGGTTTGGGCGAACGTGTGGAAGCCGCCCGCCAGGCAGTGGGCAAACCGCTGACGTTGTCGGAAAAGATTTTATACAGTCACCTGCACGCTGGTTTGCCCACGCAGGCCTTTGAGCGGGGCAAAGCCTACGTGGATTTCACGCCCGACCGCGTGGCCATGCAGGATGCCACCGCCCAGATGGCCCTGCTCCAGTTCATGCAGGCCGGTCGCCCGCAGGTGGCCGTGCCTTCCACGGTCCACTGCGATCACCTCATTCAGGCCGAAGTGGGTGCGGTTCAGGACCTGGACATTGCCAAAAGTAAAAACAAAGAAGTGTATGACTTTTTGTCGTCCATCTCCAATAAATACGGCATTGGCTTTTGGAAACCCGGTGCGGGGATCATTCACCAGGTGGTGCTGGAAAACTACGCTTTCCCGGGCGGTATGATGATCGGTACCGATTCGCACACCCCCAACGCGGGTGGCCTGGGTATGATTGCCATTGGCGTGGGCGGTGCCGATGCCTGCGATGTGATGGCGGGCCTGGCCTGGGAACTGAAAATGCCCAAACTCATTGGCATCAAACTAAGCGGTAAACTAAGCGGCTGGGCATCGGCAAAAGATGTCATTCTGCGCGTAGCCGGTATCCTGACCGTGAAAGGCGGCACGGGCTGTATTGTCGAGTATTTTGGCGATGGGGCTGAGAGTTTGTCGGCGACCGGCAAAGGCACCATTTGCAACATGGGTGCCGAAATTGGGGCTACAACGTCTGTTTTTGCCTACGATGCCCGGATGAGCGACTACCTGCGGGCCACTTCCCGCGCCGACATTGCCGACGCGGCCGATCAGGTGAAGGCCCACCTGCGTTCGGACAGCGAAGTCTACGCCGATCCGGCTGCCTACTACGATCAGCTCATCGAAATTGACCTCAACACGCTGGAGCCGCACGTGAACGGCCCTTTCACCCCCGATCTGGCCTGGCCCCTGTCGAACTTCGCCCAGGCCGTTCGCGACAACAACTGGCCCGAAACCCTGGAAGTGGGCTTGATTGGCTCCTGCACCAACTCCAGCTACGAAGACATGACCCGCTCGGCATCCATAGCCGCTCAGGCCACCAGCAAAGGGCTGAAAGCGAAGGCTGAGTTTACCATAACACCCGGTTCGGAGCTGGTGCGGTTTACGGCCGAGCGCGACGGCTTGCTGGCGACGTTTGAAGAAATGGGGGGCGTGGTGCTGGCCAATGCCTGCGGTCCCTGCATTGGGCAGTGGGCACGCCACATGGACGACCCAACCCGCAAAAACTCCATCATCACGTCCTTCAACCGCAACTTCGCCAAGCGCAACGACGGCAACGCCAGCACCCACGCCTTTGTGGCCTCGCCCGAAATCGTGACCGCCTTTGCCATTGCCGGTAGCCTCACATTTAACCCCATGACCGACACGCTGACCAACGAAGCTGGTGAGCAGGTGAAACTCGATGAGCCAATTGGTATTGAGCAACCGGTGAATGGCTACGCGGTAGACGATGCGGGCTACCAGGCCCCGGCCGCCGATGGATCGGGCGTGAGCGTGCTGGTGTCGCCCACCTCCGACCGCCTGCAGTTGCTGGCACCGTTTGCCGCCTGGGAAGGCACCGACCTGAAGGGACTAAAGCTGCTCATCAGGGCCAAAGGCAAATGCACCACCGACCATATTTCGATGGCCGGTCCCTGGCTGAAATATCGCGGTCACTTAGACAATATATCCAACAACATGCTCATTGGCGCGGTGAACTACTTCACCGAAAAAACCAACAGCGTAAAAAATCAGCTCACGGGCCATCCAGCCGGGGGCCAGTATGGCGAAGTGCCGGCCGTTCAGCGGGCCTACAAAGCCGCCGGCGTTGGCTCGGTGGTGGTGGGCGACGAGAACTACGGCGAAGGCTCCTCCCGCGAACATGCCGCCATGGAACCCCGTTTTCTGGGTGTGCGGGCTATTCTGGTGCGGTCGTTTGCCCGAATTCACGAAACGAACCTGAAAAAACAGGGGATGCTGGCCCTGACCTTTGCCAACCCCGCCGACTACGACAAGGTGCTGGAAGATGATACCATCGATATTGATGGACTAACGGAATTTGCACCGGGTCGCCCGCTCGAAATTGTGCTTCACCATGCCGATGGCACGACGGACGATTTTATGGCCAATCACACCTATAATCAGGGCCAGATTGAGTGGTTCAAAGCGGGTGCTGCGCTGAATATTATCCGGGCGAAAGAGAACGCTTAAAAAAACGTTTTCGACAACAGTTAACCCAAACCCGGTTCGTGGCCCCACAAGGGTGGCGAACCGGGTTTTTTTGTAGCAATCCACCGGACTATAATCAGGAAATATACGATGCCCTAACGACGAGGAAAGGATTAGCGCAGGATGTCGGCACTGAAATGCCCGGCGATTTCGGGCGCGGGAAACAAATGAAAAAATGGATTTTGGTCCTGATAAACAGCATTTTATTTCAGTTTCTCAACGGCTCGTTTCATGGCCGCAAACTGACGCTTTTTCTGTAATATAACCGGTGCTGCCACCCGCTCGCGGCAGTCGAAAATGCCGCAGCGTTCGCAGGCTTCATTCACGACCCGAAACGGAATGTCACCCGGCGTAGTGGCGAGGAACTGCATTTTGCTTTTCAGCGCATCGTTTACCGTAAAACACATCGACACGCTCAGGTTTTGTGTCTCGGCAGACCGGGCCGCTTTGTCGGGCAGGCCGGTATCTTTTCCCATGCGGGCCTGAGCCGGGTGCGCCACCGAAATAATTAAATACTGCTGGCCAGAGTCGGCGTATTCGGAGAGCTGGGCGCGGCAAAGGGTGTTGTTGGACCGCTTCGTTTGTTGTACTAATTGAAGTTCTTCTAAAATTGTCAGCGCAACCCACCGGCGGCAGTAATGCTCATCCACCATGCCACGCGGCCCCTGCTGCCGCGAGAGGTGCATTTCTTTGGTTAACTGATAAATTGATTGACCTGGTGTATGGTTAAAGCGGTAAAAAAATAGTTGGTCGATGCCAAATGCGCTGGGCAGCACGTTGCTGAGCCGATAGAAAAACCGCTCCGGCGTGGCGCCAAAATCGTCGATCAGTTGCAGAAATGCTTCGTTGCTCCAGGTGGTGCGGCTGAACAGTTCGCTCAACCGGGTGATGAGCACATCGCGCCGGATAAGAATGGCCCCGGCAAAATAAGAGGCCTTGTAATTATTGAGTATTTGCTCAAACGATTCGGCTTCGACCCATGAATAGGTATAAGGCCGGTTTTTGAGGGCCATATATTGAAAACCCACCTCCCGGGCCAGAATAAAAGCCCGTTGCCCGGCAGAGAGGTTATCGTTCAGGTGGAGCGTTTTTTTGCCCGCCCGATACACCGACCGCAGGGCCGTCAGTTCGGGTTGGGTGAGTGGATCGAAAAATTCAATGCGCACATCGTAACGCGTTTTGAGCAGGTTTGCCAGCAAACTTTCGTTCATTACCTGACCCTGACCGGCAAATTCGCCAAGAAACCGGTCGGCATCCGCTTCGATATCGGGAAAATAGTTATCGTGCATTTCCTGATACGACCGCAGCATGGTTAGGTATAGCCGCTCAACGCTCACGTTGTAAGTGAGGGCGATATCCATAAATGTCCGGAGCATGGCACTCACTTTGGCGGGGGCTTCAACCAGCAGTTCGAGCAGGTCGGAGGGGTCGATACCAAAGAGTTCGAGGGGTATTTCGGTCAGGAATTTAGAGCGCAGGAAATCAGAAATAGGCTCTAATTTTTTGCTTAGTTTCAGCGATACCAGCGAGTCATAATCGACCTGCATGGCATTGGCCAGGGCCGAAATTTTATCGGCTTTGGGGTATTTCCGGCCTTTTTCAATTTCGGTAACGTAGGAAACCGACAAGCCGGATTGATGGGCAAGTTCACTCACAGACAGGCCTTTGTCGAGTCGGAGCTGGCGGAGTTTCAGGCCAAACAATAGGCGAATATGATCGGCGGGGAGGTTCAAAAGAGGGGATATTTTTAAAACAGTATGACCGAAACTGTTTCGCACTGCTTTTGTTTTCAGGCCTGCAATGTTTTGCCTGCTCCCCGCCAAAGCTACGCGCCGGGGAACAGGCAAAACAGCTACACTACTTTAGTCGTTGGCCAGGGCGGCTTTGGGTCTGCGTCCACGTGGTTTGCCCGTATAGGGAACCTTGGGAGCCGGGTCGTTCAATTGCAGTTCGTAGCCCGACGGGCCATTGTCCTGCGAGAACGATTTGATGGTGAACGTATATTTCGTTTGGGTGAAGTCGATGCCGCCCTTCTGCAAAATAACACCCATCGAAATGGTGTAGGCTTTGGCCGCTTTGGCCATTACGAACGTGTCTTCCGAATCGTCGATGGCAGGAACCAGGAAAAGCGATTTTATTTTCCGCTTGCCCTGCAGCATACCAATTTTAAACTGTGCCGTGTCGGGATTGATGCCCAGCTGACTCGCTGTTTTATCGGGAAATACCAATTTGCCGACACCCGAAACGAAACCCGTGAGCTTAGCGGCCCGTGGCTTGCTTTTCTTTTTCGACTCGTTGTTGTCTTTCGAAGAAAAGAAACTGATTGATTTTGCTTTCATTTTTTTGAAATTATAGGTTATTGAAACATAACAGCGCAAAGCTATACGATTATTTTTAATTTCTTTTACGCTTATGGTCAAAATATATACCGTATTCGTCAGTTTCCGGGAATTCTACGTAATTCAGGCAGCAATCTTTTGTTCGGTAAAAACATTGACATACCAGCTTTTAACCGATATAACGCATGTAGTCAGCCACAGAATCCGTAATTGACATTAAATCAACAGTACATAATAACCCGCCCTTCGACCAAAACCATGAATTGTAAAGAGTTGGGGTCAATCAGGGTAAAAAGAACGTGCGGCTATAGCCGCTGGCTAAAGCAAAATTTATAACTATATGGAATAAGATGGGGGATTTGATGAGATTCAGCCGGGGCAATAAAACGAATAAGCCCTTAAAACAGTGTGTTTTAAGGGCTTATTCCGGCAGAGAGCGAGGGATTCGAACCCCCGGACCTGTAACAGTCTTCGGTTTTCAAGACCGACGCAATCGACCACTCTGCCAGCTCTCTTTCTGGTGCAAATATACGCGCGTTTAGAGATTTGTCAACCCACGGCGGGGCGATTCAGGCCAAAACCTGTATTTTTGCGCAACATTTAAAGGAGAAACGCGGTGGGTAGGATACCCCGCCCCGTTCACTCACTGGCCCGCTCACGCACGAATGCACACGCCCGAATCTCTCCCAACCCCCGAAACCGCCCGTAAACTGGGCCTGCTGCCCGACGAATTTGACCGCATTGGCCAGATTCTGGGCCGACAGCCCAATTTTACCGAGCTGAGCATCTTCTCGGTGATGTGGTCGGAGCACTGCTCCTATAAAAACTCCATTGTCTGGCTCAAAACCCTCCCCCGCGACGGCCGTGGCGACGGACCGGATAGAATGCTGGCCAAAGCGGGCGATGAGAACGCCGGGCTGGTGGATATTGGCGACGGGCTGGCCTGCTCATTCAAGATCGAATCGCACAATCACCCGTCGGCACTGGAGCCGTACCAGGGTGCGGCAACGGGCGTGGGCGGCATTAACCGGGATATTTTTACGATGGGTGCCCGGCCCATTGCCCAACTCAACTCCCTCCGGTTTGGCAATCCTGATCTGCCCAAAACAAAACGGCTGCTGCGGGGCGTTGTCAAAGGCATTGGCGACTATGGCAACGCGTTTGGTATTCCAACCGTGGGCGGAGAAATTTATTTCGACGAAAGTTACAACACCAATCCGCTCGTAAATGCCTTCTCGGCGGGGATTGTGGCCATAGGCAAGGTGGCCAAAGCAACCAGTTACGGCGTGGGCAATCCGGTATTTATTGTGGGGTCGGCAACGGGGAAAGATGGCATTCACGGGGCCACGTTTGCCTCCGAAGACATCTCGGCGGCATCGACCGATAAACTGCCCGCCGTGCAGGTTGGCGATCCCTTCATGGAAAAACTCCTGCTCGAAGCAACCCTCGAAATCATCGCCACCGGCTATGTAATCGGTATTCAGGACATGGGCGCGGCCGGCATCATCTGCTCCACCTCCGAAATGAGTGCCAAAGGCGAGCACGGCATGATCATCGACCTCGATAAAGTGCCCACGCGCCAGCCCGACATGGCCCCGTTCGAGATTCTGCTGTCCGAATCGCAGGAGCGAATGCTGGTGGTGATTGAAAAGGGAAAAGAGTCGATTATTCAGGCCATTTTCGATAAGTGGGACCTCAACTGCGCCCAAATTGGCGAGGTGACGGCACCGGGCGAAAGTGACCTCGGACCATCCGGTCGGGGACGTTTGCATTTCTACCGCTACGGCCAGCTCGTGGCCGATGTGCCCGCCTTCGATCTGGTGCTGGGCGGGGGCGCACCCCAGTATCACCGCGAATACCGCGAACCCGCTTATATAAAGGAATACGCCAAATTCGATGTCTCGGACGTGGACGACCTGGAGGCCGACGAACTGAAAACCGTGGCCCGGTTCCTGCTGGCGCACCCCAACATCTGCTCGCGCCGGTGGGTATATGAACAGTACGACTCCATGGTGGGCACGGCCAACCGCAGCACCAACGCTCCCTCCGATGCGGCCGTGGTGCGGGTGAAGGCGGCCGGATTGCTGGCCCCCGGATCGCCGGTCAATAACAAATCTATCGTTATCACGGTCGATTGCAACGGCCGCTACGTGAACGCCAGCCCGCGCCGGGGAGCCATGATTGCGGTGGCCGAAGCCGCCCGCAATATCGTCTGCTCCGGGGGCGAACCCATTGCCGTTACCAACAACCTCAACTTCGGCAATCCCTACGTGCCGGAAGTGTACTGGCAGTTTGTGGAGGCCGTCCAGGGTATGGGCGAAGCCTGCCTCAAATTCAGCACCCCCGTTACGGGTGGTAACGTCAGTTTCTACAACCAGTCGTCGGACGATGGGCCGGTGTTTCCCACGCCCACCATCGGGATGCTGGGCCTGATGGAAAACCCGGACCACCACATGACGCTCAATTTCAAAGCCGCTGGCGACACGATTTATTTAGTGGGTCCATCAACCAATGATATTGCGTCGTCGGAGTATTTATATTCGTACCGGGGTATAAAGGCATCGCCCGCACCGGAATACGATTTTGAAACGGAGTGGCGCGTTCAGGAGGCCATCAAAACCATGATCCGCAACGGCTGGCTCCGGTCGGCGCACGACGTGTCGGACGGGGGTTTGTTTGTGACGCTGGCCGAATCGGCGATGGCGGGCACTAAAGGGTTTCAGGTTGGTACCGACAGCCGCTACCGCCGGGATGCTTTCCTGTTTGGCGAGAGTCAGAGCCGGGTCGTTATTTCGGTGGCCGAGGCCTATTGCAACGAGGTCGAGTCGTACCTGACCGAGGGCACGCCCTTCAGCCGGTTGGGTACCGTAACGGCTTCGGACTTTGTGGTCGACACAGATACGGTGCTGACAACGGCCGAAGCGAAAGATTTGTATGACAACGCACTGGGTAAAATTATGGCCTAAGAAACGCCAAACTGACTGAACCATGCTCGCCGAACAACAGTCAACACCACCGACCAAACGCCGGAAATACACGATTGAGGAATACCTTCAACTGGAAGACAAAAGTGAGGTTCGCCACGAATTTTACGGGGGGATAATGTGACGGTTGGCCAGCCACGGCTACTGGTGGAAGTATTGTCAAAATCAACGGCACACATCGACCGGGGGTTTAAATGGCTGCGGTATCGTAAAATGCCGTCGCTCTGGTACTATATGCTGGTGGATCAGTATGCCACGACGGTTGAACTCTTCAGCCGAATTGAAGATACCGCAGAGTGGATTAATACACTGTACGAAACACTGGAAGACATGATTGTATTGCCCCGGCTTAATGGCGAACTGACCGTTGGCACCATTTATGAAAACATCGAACTGATTCCGCAGGACGACGATATACCAACGGACGAAAAAAATTAGCCTGATGACAACTGACCTTGCCCAACTCACCCGAGAAATTTGTGCCATTGCCCGGGATGCCGGCACGTTTCTGCTCCAGGAACGCAGCCGCTTCCGGCGCGACGACATCGAATATAAAGGACTCAATAATCTGGTCTCCTACGTCGATAAAGAAACGGAACAACAGTTGGTGAAGCGGCTGGGCCAGCTGCTGCCCGAAGCCGGCTTTATCACGGAAGAAGGAACTACCGGCACCGAAGCCGACCAGTCGGCCCTGAACTGGATCATCGACCCGCTCGACGGCACGGCCAACTTCATCCACGGGTTGCCCGCTTTTTCGGTCAGTATTGGCCTGGCCCAGGGCCATACGCCCATTGCCGGGGTCGTACACGATCCCAACCGCAACGAATGTTTCTCGGCCTGGCAGGGCGGGGGAGCCTACTGCAACGACGACCGGATTCGGGTGTCGCCTGCCACGCAGCTGGGCGAGAGTTTGATTGCGACGGGTTTTCCCTATCACACCTTTGGGCAGATGCCGCAGTACCTGCTTATTCTGGAGTCGCTGATGCAGCAAACCCACGGCCTGCGCCGGATAGGCTCGGCGGCCATCGACCTGGCCTATGTAGCGGCCGGGCGCTTCGATGCCTTCTACGAATACAACCTCAATTCGTGGGACATGGCCGCCGGGGTGTTGCTCGTTCGGGAAGCGGGCGGCACCGTCACCGACTTCAGCGGGGGCGACACGTTTCTGTTTGGGGGCGACGTGATTGCCGGTTGCGGTGTCCATCCCGAACTGATGCGGGTGATTCAGCAATTCTGGCACTAAAGTTTTTACGGGCTGATGCTGCGTTGCCGGGTTAGCGAACCATACATTGAAACCCATTAACTCATTAGCCATATGCAGGACCTTCGGTATCCAATTGGGGAATTCAACCCGCAAACGCCTGTATTGATGGCCCAAACGCGCGGACACATAGCCGAAATAGCCGGGTTGCCCGCCAAACTTACCGAACTCGTGGGCCAGTGGAACAACGAGCGGCTCGACACACCCTACCGGCCCGGCGGCTGGACGGTTCGGCAACTGGTGCATCACCTGGCCGACAGCCACCTGAACGGCTATGCCCGGACCAAACTGGCCCTGACCGAAACGAATCCCACCATCAAGCCCTACGACGAAGCGGAATGGGCCAACCTGGCCGATTCCCGGCTCGATGTGGCTCCCTCGCTGGTGATTTTGCCGCATCTGCACCAGCGGTGGGTGGCGTTGCTGGCATCGCTGACAGAAAGTGATTGGCAGCGGACGTATTTCCACCCCGGCAGTCAGAAAACGGTTACGGTGGCCGGGCAGGCTGCTCAGTATGCCTGGCACGGCGAACACCATTACCAGCACGTTTACTGGCTGGCCGGGCGGAACGGATGGGTTTGACCTGACGTTTGTCTGGTGGGTGTAGTGGATTCAATAGTGAACGATACCGCACTTAGGAAATCATGCAGGAACTATTGATATGGCTGATTTTTGCGGTTGCCGTGGCTTATCTTGGCCACCGTGTCTACCGTAGTTTTCTGGTCAAAGAAGCCGGATGCGGCAAGGGATGCGGCTGCGCAGTTGATTCAAAAACCCAGTCTGCCGGGGCAGTAACAAAACAGAAATAGCGTTGGTAATCTAACATCCTGATAGCCTAACGGTTTATTGAGGAAGTGAATAGACCACGCGCCATCGGATTCCTGGTTTGCCTTGCCACCCTCATCGGTGCCATAGCGTGTCAGCGTGTTACGACCAAGCCACCTGTTTCCCAAAACTTCGAGCCACCCATTGCCGACCCCGTGTCGTTTGTGGCCGCCGATGTTACTTTTATCATTAGGGACCTGGAACGGAAAATCAACAAATCGCTGAATCCAGTATTGGTTAATGAACAAACATTTGAAGGCAAAAAAGGGGAATCCTGGCGGCTGCGGGTCAAACGCAGCGGCCCCGTGCGCATTCGGTATGCCAACCGGAAAGTAACCTTCTCGGCTCCGCTACAGGTCTGGTATAGCAACCCAATTGGCCTGCGCCGGGATAAAAAAAGCCGTCTGCTCTGTGCAGTGGCGGTTAACTTTGCCAGCCCGCTGGGTGTAAATGCCAACTGGCGGCTTAGCACGCGGGTTAGCCTGCAAAACTACCGCTGGATCAGGAAGCCAGCCGTCCGGTTGTTTGGTTTGAAGATAAGCGTAAAAAATCTGGCCGAGAAACTACTCCACAAACGCCGGGCCGACATTGAGCAGGCCATCGACAAAGCAATTCACGACGAATTACGGCTCGACCGGGAGGTGAGCCGCATCTGGCGCGATATGCAAAAACCCCTGCGCATCAGCAAAAATCCCGATCAAATCTGGCTGGTGCCCCGTCCGTTCAGTGTGGCGGTGGCACCTGTTTTGGGTAATGCACGCCAGATTACGCTGCCTGTTCAAATCGCTTTTCGGGTCGATACCCGGCTGGGTGCCATGCCCGTGGTTAACCATACGGAGCGGCTGCCCCCGCTGCTTCGTCGCCCCCGGTTACCCGAAGCGGCACGCCTGCTGGTGCTGGTTCGGGTGCCCTATACCGACCTGAATCGGGTGCTGGACCGGACCCTGAAGCAGCAAAAACTTAGTCTGGCGGGCGGAAATCTACACCTCAAAAACGTAACGGTATACGGCGGTGGGCAGTCGCTGATTCTGCAGGCCGATGTGGGCGGGGCGGTCAACGGGACGCTGTATTTTCGGGGGCAACCCACCTTCGATACCCTCACCAATATGCTGCGGGTGCAACATGTCGATTTCGACGTGGTCACCAAAGAGCGCTTGTTTGCCAGTGCCGACTGGCTCCTCCACGATCATCTGCGCGACACGCTACAGTCGGTGTTGGTGGTACCACTCCGTTATGAGGTAGCTACCCTGCCCGAAAAAATCGAAAAGGCCTTTGCCCGCAGTAAAGCCGGCCAAAAAACGACCCTTGCCGTGAATGCATTTCGATTGGTGCCGCAGCGGATCGTGATTCGGCCCGAGGGTATCGAAATTTTGATCAAAGTGGTATCGAAAGTCGATCTGACGGTTAAGCACTTATAGGATGTCAGGCCGGTTTCCACCGCCACAAATACCGGCTGGCCGTGGTGCGATAGGGTCGCCAGGAGCGGGCAATTTCCTGAAGTTTGTGGTATAATGCCTTTCCCGTCAAGCCTTTAGTCAGCTCCGGATAAGCAAGAATCATGCGCTGGCGAATGACCAGATCGTCGATGGGAAACACGTCGGGCCGGTCCAGCACGAACATCAGCAGCATCTCCACTGTCCAGCGTCCCACGCCTTTTATCGGAATCAGGTACTGCACAACTTCTTCGTCGGTCATCGGCTCGAAAAACGGACGGTCGAGCCGGTTGGTGAGCGAAAAATCGGCGACGCTCTGCACGTATTTCACCTTCTGTCCCGACAGGCCCGCGCCCCGCAGATCATCGAACGGCAGGGCCAGCAACGCATCGGCAGCGGGGTAATTATGGGGAAACAGCCCGCACAGCCGGGTAAAAATAGCGTTGGCAGCTTTTACCGAAATCTGCTGCGACACAATACTTTCCAGCAGGGCCAGATACACATTATCTTCGTAATCAGTAAATGCTTTCGGTTCCGGGGTTTCGCCCATGAGCCGGGCCATCACGGGGTCCCGGGCGAGGTGAAGCCGGGCAGGGTCGAAGTCGGTGGGGTGCATGGTGCAAAGATACAACTGGCGTTCACAAGACAGATTGCTCCCCAGCCACTAATCCTTATCGTAGTGGTTGCGAATCCGGCGGCCTACATCGCTGGCCAGCTCATCGCGCATGCTGTTATAGAGCGACCAGCGCGAGGGCGGAAATACATCCGCCGATTTCAGGCTGCTGCCGTTCAGGGCGCGGTCGTCGCCACTGAAGGTTTGCCACTCCGTAAACCAGCTTCGGCTTTCCCACACCGTATCATGCCACCGTTCGCGGCTGTTTTGGGTGTCGATGGCCCGCATCCGCAGGGTCAGCCCGGCCGTGATCTCCCGCCGGTAAGTAACGAGGGTTCCGCTTACTTTTTCCAGGATATCGACTTTGGTAGAGTCATTGATTTTTTTCTCGCCAACTTTATACGCCTGGTCGCTGTAAACGGTTGTGCCCGATGAAACGGTGTGGTCGCTGTAGGGCGAGTAATCGGTTACCTGCATCTGAATGGCTTCATGAATGGCATAGCCATCGCCGGCATTTGGGTCGGGTGCGTAGAGCCTGACGAACGGGGAGGGGGCCGGGTTTCGCCCGATTTCCCGCAGAATAAGGGCTTCGAGTTCGAGGTTGTCGAAGGGGCTGATAGAACCCGTTGGGCTGAGCGGCTCCACCACCACGCGCAGCACGGCAAAGGGTAGGGCCTCTTCCGATTTAGCCAGGGTCTGCCGGTAACTGGGCACCCACTGAGCCGCTTTCCGGTAGTTTAGGTAGGCTGTTTTGGCCGCCATCCGATTGGTTTCGCGGTGAGGGAAATCCTGTTCGGCGGCTTCGTAGCGGTCGGCAGCCGCCAACTCGCGGGTGTCACGCTGGCGGTCATTGTAGTTGGTTGGGTAGGCGGTCAGCCAGTCGGCACAACTCACGCAGCTGCGGGCCTGGTCGGTCAGGGTTTGCAGGGCTTCATATTCGGCATACACGGCTTCCCAGCGAAACGCCAGCGGGTTGCGGGGTGCCGACAGCCGCCTGATAAGGGCCTGATGCTGCTCATAGCCCCGCGCAAAAGCCTGCTGCAACACCCACGGGGCCATGCCGTGGCCGCGTTTGGAGAGACCGGGCCGCTGGTTGAGCCGCGCGGCTGCCCGTTTGACGGCCAGGTCGTAGTGGCCCTGCCGGAGGGCGGTTTT
>JAYVAP010000492.1:0-5060 GCA_043750915.1 Spirosoma sp.
GCTAGGCCGCTACGACGTGACCGAAGGCGAATATTCGCTGACGTACCAGGTGCTGAAACGGCAGTTTAAGATTCAGAAAGGTGGCTACATCAGTTTCTCGGGCGATCCCCTCAAGGCCGATCTCAACATCACGGCGATCTATAAAGTGCAGGTATCTCCGGCCGATCTGGTTGGCAGCGAAACCACTTCGCTGGATGCCGGGGCCATCAAGCGTAAACTGCCCTTCAATGTGACCCTTAGCATGAGCGATAACCTGTCGGCACCCAAATTGGACTTTGACATTCGGCTGGCGGGAGCCGATCAGGGCGGAGCCGTGGCAGCGAGTCAGTTGGTGACCAGCGTAGAGAATAAGTTGAACACCCTGCGGCAGGATCAGTCGCAGATTAACAAGCAGGTATTTGCGCTGTTGATTCTAAATCGGTTTCTGCCCGAAAACACGTCGGATTTTTTCTCGGGATCAGGTACTGGCGGCTTAGATACACAAGCCGAGGGGGTGGCCCGCAGCAGCGTGAGTAAACTAATTTCGGAGCAGCTGGGGCGGCTGGCATCGGGCATCCTGAAGGGCTTCGATGTCGATTTCAACCTGCTCTCGCAAACGGGCAGTGCCAATACCGGCGGCACCACCAACGGTGCCCGAACAGACCTCAACGTGGGCCTGTCGCGGAGTTTTCTGGAAGGCCGCATAACCGTTGCTGTGGGTAAAAACTTTGTGCTCGAAAACACGGCCGGTGCCGCCACGGGGGCCAGCCAGGTATTCGATAACTTATCAGTCAATTACAGCCTCACCCGCGATGGCCGCTACGTGCTGCGGGCCTACCGGAGCAACGACTACCAGGCGGTGCTGGACGGATTTGTGGTGGAAACGGGCGTGGGTTTTGTTATTACCCTCGACTATAACTCGCTGGCCGAAGCGTTTCGCCGGTCGTCGGCGGGCGCACCGGCTCCCCAATGAACTAATTTTCTATGACTGTGTGTGTACCCATTTTTTTGCGCCGTTTAATGACAGCTTCGGGGATTAAACCGGGGGTTTGCGTGGCTTTTTTGCCACTCCTGCTGTTGCTCAACGCCTGCAACATTGCCAAACACCTGCCCGCCAACGAACGGCTGTATATGGGTTCCGACGTGGTCGTGAATGCCGATTCGACGGTGACCAAAGTGGAACAAACCGGCCTGAAGGCGCAACTGGAAGCCCTGGCCCGGCCCCGGCCCAATGCCCAGCTGTTTGGTTATCCCTTTCGGGTGGGTCTGTATTATTTGTTTGGCGAACCCCGCAAACCCAAAGGATTCCGGTCATGGTTTCGGCGGAAATTCGGGAGCGAACCCGTCTTTGCCAGTGCGCGGGCCATCTCGGCCAACCTGCCCGTGATGCAGGCAACGCTGCAAAACGAAGGCTATTTTGGCTCAACGGTGGCGGGGGCACTGGCCGAAAAGAGCTACAAGGCACGGGGCGTATTCAGGGCCGCCGTGAAAGCCCGTTACTACGTTGACTCGGTTGCTTTTCTGGCCGACTCCACGCCCGCCCGAAAAGCATTGCTGGCCGTGGCCGGGCGCACCATCTTCAAAAAAGGCGACCCCTACCGCTTCGAAAATATCAAGCTGGAACGCGAACGCATTGGGCAGGCACTCAAGCAGCGCGGGCTGTATTATTTCACCCCCGATTATGTAGGGGTGCTGGCCGACAACGACTCGGCGGCCCACCGGACAACGCTGGTTTTTTATGTCAAGCCCGACATGCCCGACGCGGCCGGCGTTCCCTACTTCATTCGTAACGTCTTCATTTATCCCAACTATAACCTATCAACGGCCCGCATCGACACCAACCAGCGCCGGGCGTATCAGTCGGCGGAACGTTTCAACATCGTCGATTCGTCCCGGCGGTTCAACCCCAAACTATTCCGCGATGTGATGACGGTGGAGCCGGGCAAGCGCTACAACAGTCGCCAGCAGGATTTGACCCTCTCGCGCTTGGTAAATGTGGGGGCGTTTAAGTTTGTTCGCAACCGCTTTGAGCCGGACGAGCAGGGCGACTCGGCGGTGCTCGACGTGCATTACTACCTGACACCTTACCCCGCCAAATCGGTGCGGCTGGAGCTGGACGGCACCTCACGTTCCAATAACTTCAATGGTACGCAGGCCATTTTGAGCTGGCGCAACCGCAACACCCTCCGGCGGGCCGAATTGCTGACGCTGAACGCCAACGTGGGTATTGAGTTTCAGGTGGGCGCGGGCGATCAGGCCATTACCAACTACCGGTATGGGGCAACAGCCGTGCTGAGTTTTCCGCGTTTAGTTAGTCCGTTTGGGTTTCGCAACGATCAGCGACAGGCCCTACCCAAAACCAACGCTACGCTGGGATATCAAACCATTATCCGGGGTGGTTTGTACCGAATCAACTCCTTCAACACCACCTTTGGGTATGCCTGGCGGCAGAGTCAGCAGATCGAACACGTTTTCCAGCCCTTCAGTGCCAACTATGTTTTTGTGCCGGGCAACAGCATTGGCAGCCGGGTTATCGAAATTTTGTCCGATACCATCACATCGGACATCGTCAAAAAACAGTTTATCAACACTGTTTACAAGTCTGATCAACTTATTCTTAGTAGTTTATACACTTTCAATTATAATTCTCCTGTGCGGTCTGCTTCGCCCAACACCTTCCGGCTAACGGCCAATGCAGAAGTGGCGGGTAATATGGCCAGCCTATTTTTTCGTAAACCCCTGCCCGACGATGACCAGAGAGGAATTTTCGGCGTTCCGTTCGCGCAGTTTTTGCGGCTGGATGCCGACACCCGCTTCTACCGTCGGCTGACCCCCACGCTAACCTGGGCCAATCGCCTGTTTGCTGGTTTGGGCATTCCGTATGGAAACTCCAAAACGTTTCAGTTACCACTTCCAAGGCAGTATTTTGTGGGCGGCAGCAACAGCATCCGGGCGTTTCGGCCACGCGCTATTGGACCCGGCCTGTATACGCGCGACACCCTGCGCAACGTTCCCCTGTTTCAGGACGGCGGGGGCGACATCCGGCTCGAAGCCAATACGGAACTGCGGCAGAAATTTAATAAATACATTGAAGGGGCTGTATTCTTCGATGCGGGCAACACCTGGACGTATTACACCTCCAAAGCCCTGACAACGGATAGCAATGACGGGCAGTTTCGCAGCGATTTCTATAAACAAATTGCTATTGGAACGGGCGTTGGCATTCGCATTGATCTGTCTTATTTTCTGGTACGTTTAGACGTTGCCACACCCCTGCGCAAACCCTACAAAACCAACGGCAGCGAATGGGTTATCGACCAGATCAACTTCCGCAGCCGCGACTGGCGCCGTCAGAATCTGGTGTTCAACATCGGCATTGGCTATCCGTTCTGATGGGTGCATTATGGGCCTGGTGCCATCCTCCACGCTGGCCGGTACACGTACCCAGAACACCAGCGGGTGGACCGCTCTACTGTCTTGGCATCCGTCAGCAACCGGAACGTGCGGTCGGGGATGGGTATGAAAATGATCCGTGTCGAGACATTACTTGATGCCAGTCAGCAAGCCCGCCCCCAGGGTCATGCACAGGGCCAGCCCGAGAATATTGACTACGGAAAACAGTTTGTTGGGCCACAGGCTGCAGAAGGCGACTTTGAGGTAGTTTCGGAACATGATGTTCGGGTTTTTGGTATATTTGAAAAAAACGTTTTACCTAATCCCAACTTCGTCATGGAAGCAACGCCCGTTGACTTAATCGAAGAATTTCATACGGAAGACATTATCTCCTACAACCATGCTAAAATTACCTATCGGCTTGCTAAAAGTTTGAGCCAATACGATACCCAGTATGACATCCTGCCCGAACTCGAATTTGAGTTGTCGCATGGGCGTGCCAAACCCGATGTTGCCATCTGCCAGCTTGGCAAAATAGACTGGCTACGCGATATTATCCGACCCGTAATACCTCCGCTACTGGCCATTGAAATTTTATCGCCCCGCCAAGCCCTATCCGACTTGACCGACAAAGCATTGGATACCTATTTTCCGTCAGGTACGCCCGTTGTGTGGGTCATTATTCCGCATTTCAAGCAGGTGACGATTATGACACCTAACGGACAGACGACTATAACAACGGGTGTGATACATGACCAAAACACAGGTATTGCTCTAAACCTCAGCGACATATTTAGCTAATCACTCGCTCCGCAAACTCTTCACCGGATTCATCAACGCGGCCCGCACACTCTGGAAACCCACCGTCAGGAGCGCGATGCTCACCGCCAGTAAACCCGCCAATGCGAACACCCACCACTCAATGTCAATCTTGTAGGCGAAGTCCTGTAACCACCGGTTCATGGCCCACCACGCAATCGGCGACGCGATGACAATGGCAATGACTACCAGTTTCAAAAAGTCTTTGGAGAGCAGGGCCACGATGCTGGAAACGCTGGCTCCCAGTACTTTGCGCACACCAATTTCTTTGGTTCGTTGCTCGGCGGTGAAGGTAGCGAGACCAAACAGACCGAGGCAGGCAATGAAAATAGCCAATCCCGAAAAAATCAGAACAATGGTGGCCGTGCGTTGTTCGCTACGGTAAAGGCTGTTCAGGTGTTCGTCCAGAAAAGTGTATTCAAAGGCTGAATCGGGCAGATTTTTTTGATAAACAGTTTCTAATTGCCGCATGGTTTCGGGCAGATTCTGGGTCCGGGTTTTTACCAGCATAAACGGGCGACCTTCGGTATTGGCGTTGTGAAACGCATACGCCTTAATGGGTTGATGCAAAGACTCAAAGTGAAAATCGGCTACAACGCCCACAATCTCGGCCTTATCATCGAAGACACCGGGTGCTTTTTTGCCGATGGCCTGAGCGGGGGTGTAGCCCAGAAAATCGACGGCGGTTTTGTTTAAAACAACCTGAATCGTCGTGTCCGATTCGGCATTCGTGTCGGGTTTATCTGATTTGGCAGCGGGGAGTGTTGTGCCAGCCAGTAATTTCAGCCCTAACACATTAACAAACGACGACGTAACCCGGTTTGACGTAATATAAGTCATGGCCTTGCTGTCAAGAGGTTTTGCCAGGC
>JAYVAP010000493.1:0-2157 GCA_043750915.1 Spirosoma sp.
GTTCACCGCCGGGCAGGTAGCCCGGATGCGGACCGTGCTCAGGCTCAGCCCCCGGCGTTTTCGGGTAGTGCAGTCGACGATGAGTCCGCTGTCCGAAACCGAGACACTCACCATCACGATAAAATCTAACCCGGCCACCACCATTGATCCGCCTGAAATTGATGTTCAACTAAAGGGTTTTCAGTCGTTTACAGTTGAACTGTTCGATATGTCGGGGCGGTTGGTGAAGACGGCTTCCTACACCGATTCGCCCAGTGCCCCGGTGCCCTTGTCGGTTCAGCAACTGGCTGCTGGTCTCTACATTGTTCGGGTCAGAACAGCGACCGAGTCGGTTAGCCAGCGATTGCTGGTGAAATAGCCACCCGGCCAGCCATTGCCAAACCGCGCTAACCTAATTTCGGATGATTCACATTGACCGTATTACCAGCCCCGCCGACCTTGACGCGGCTTTTGCCATTCGCCGACAGGTATTTGTGGAGGAGCAGGGCGTATCGGCAGCCGAGGAATATGACACGTTTGAGGATAGCAGCACCCATTTTCTGGCCCGGCTCAACGGGCTTCCCTGCGGCACGGCCCGCTGGCGACTCACGACCAATGGCATCAAACTGGAGCGGTTTGCCGTGCTGAAAACCTGCCGGGGTCGGGGCATCGGCCACGCGCTGGTGCAAACCGTGCTGAACGATGTGTTGAGCCAGCAGTCCGCGCCGGGTGCGCTCATTTATCTGCACGCCCAGCTAACGGCCATGCCGCTCTACGCTAATTTTGGCTTTGTGCCGGTGGGTCCGGCATTTGACGAGGCCGGTATCGGGCACCGGAAAATGGTGCTGTCCGGCTTTTCCCGCGCCACCCCATGAGGGGGCACCCATTTGTGCGCTATGCCGCCGGTCTGGTGGCGGGTATTCTGCTGTATGTTTGGCAACCCAATTGGCAGTCGGTACCGCTGGGAATGGGACTGGTTGGGCTGGGGCTTCTCGGCCGGGGGTATGTCCGCTACCGCCATCAGCCGGTAAAACCCGTTCAGACCGGGCAGGGCCTGGGTGCGCTGTTGCTGCTGGCGGCCTTAGGCTGGTTTGTTACCCACCAGCGAACAGCCATTAACCGCCCCGATAATCTCGGCCACACGCTCGATACGCTGCGGGCCTACGAGGGCGTGGTGGCGGCCCAACCCGAAGAACGCGCCAAAACCTACCGCGTCGAACTGGCCATCCGCCGGGCTAACGTCGGTTCCGACTCGTTGCCCGCCCGCTGGAGACCTGTGAGCGGCCGGGTCATTATTTATTTAGACAAAACTGCCGGGGCCATCCCGCGCTACGGCGAAGTTTGGTTGGTATCCGGCGCACCCCGCCCCATCGACCCGCCCCTGAACCCCGGCGAGTTCAATTACAAACGGCACCTGAGTTACCGAAACATCTATCATCAGCAGTACCTGCGGCCTTTTCAGCGATGTATTTTGGGCCACGACCCGCCCAACCGGCTCACGCAGGCCGCTACCGCCGTGAACCGCTGGGCCGACAGCGTGTTTACCCGGCAGGTGGGGAGCCGCGCCGAGTACGGCATTGTGAATGCCATGATCCTGGGTGTTCGGGACGATCTGGACCCCGACATGTACCGGGCCTATTCCCTGGCCGGGGCAGTTCATATCCTGTCGGTGTCGGGCATGCACGTCGGCATTCTGTTCGCCGTGCTGACGTATCTGCTGGGTTTTCTCATCAAACGGCCGCGTGGCAAGCTGCTGATGGCCGTGCTCCAGCTGCTTATTTTGTGGTTCTACGCCCTGGCAACGGGCTTTTCGGCCCCGGTGCTCAGATCGGCGGGGATGTTCACGATTCTGATTATCGCCAATGCATCGGGCCGACAGCAGCAGCTGGCTAACACACTCGGCGCATCGGCTTTTTTTATCCTTTGCTACGATCCGTACGCGTTGTTTTCGGCGGGTTTTCAGTTGTCGTATCTGGCCGTAGCGGGCATTGGGGCCTGGCAGCCAGTGCTGTCTCAAACCGTCACGTTTCGGCACAAGTGGGGCAACAAACTCTGGGAGCTGACGGCAGTGGCACTGGTGGCCCAGCTGATTACGTTTCCGCTGGGCGTGTTTTATTTCCACCAGTTTCCAACTTATTTTTTGCTGGCCAACCCCGTCGTCATGGGCCTGTCGTTTGT
>JAYVAP010000494.1:0-5107 GCA_043750915.1 Spirosoma sp.
TGCACCGGCACCCGCGTTCCCCGAAAAACGGGCGTTCCACCCATCAGTTCTGGGCCAATATTAATCAACTCTTTGGCTGTCATGATCTCATGGCGTTTAAAAAGCGGGTGTCAGGTTCACAACTTCAACATTATCAGCTGAGTCAATGGCTACTATTTTGTTGAAGCTATCAAAATCAGTTGCTCCTTCCGTATTGAAAAATAGAATTTTTGTTCGGTTTGTTATTTTTAGTGATTCTTTTATCGGTAGAAATTCAGGATCATTCATTATTGCCAGAAACCCCGCAAAACCAGCTGCGCCAGATTCACCTGATATTATACGGTCATCATAATTGTTGGGGTAATAAAATTCTTTCATTGCTTGCTCAGCATATTCATCTTTTATTCTTATGGAGAAATCAACACCGTTTTTTAGAATATTCCAGGCAGACAAAGAGGGAATTCCACAGTTTAGACCTGCCATTATTGTCTGATAGTTTCCTGACGGTACTACCCGTTTATTTTCTTTAAATGACGCTAAGATACCGGCAGATTCGAGCGGCTCAATAAGTACGATTTTAGGACGGTTCGCTTTATATCGATTGAGGTAGTACCAAATAACTGAAGCTGCCCAACTTCCAACACCTGCTTGTAAAAATACTATATCAATTCCCGGATCAGGCAGAATGTTCAGGGTTGCTTCCAGTTCTTTGCAATGTGTTATATAACCTGCCATGATCAGGGCAGGAATTATTTCATAGTTTTCCCAAGCTGTGTCCTGGATGAGTACCCACCCTTCATCCGTACTTCTTTGGTGTGCGAAGGCACATGTTTTGTCATAGTTTCCCCTTACCTGAACAACAATACCTCCTTCATTTTCTATAGCTTTTATTCTATTTGAAGTTGTGTTTTCAGGTACAAATATGATTGATTTTTTTGCATATAAAGAAGCTGCCCACGCAACGGCTCTTCCGTGATTTCCGTCTGTAGCTGTACAAAAAATTTCAACATCAGGATTTGCTTCAAGTAGTTTTTTAACAGCAAAAGAGACACCCAAGCCTTTGAACGCATTTAGTCCCAGACGAAACGCTTCATTTTTTACATAAATATTTGATACACCATAATTTTTTGCGAGATTATCTAATCTCAGCAAAGGTGTAGGTGCATAATCAGGTAGCGATGTATGATAAGTAAATGAATCACTTTCTTTAAGTATATCAGTCGTTAAACTAACTGGAATAACATTGTTTGGGTGGTTAATATAATAATTAGTCATATCTGTTTTGTTATTATGGACGCCATTTAAACGATTTTTCGTCAATGGCCCGCATGGTACATAAAATGCCGTCTAAATGGTCATTTTCATGCTGTAAAAGCTCCGCTAAATCATTATCCATATTCCATTCTTTTGTATTCCAGTGTTCATCCAAATATTTAATGGTTAGGCATTTGTGTCGTTTTACTTTAACTAACAAATTGGGGAAACTCATGCAATCATCCCAAATTTCAAACATCTCGTCGCTCAAATAGGTAAATTCAGGATTTATAAAAACAGTAGGTTTGTCTATATTCATATAAATCAAACGTTTCATTATACCTAATTGAGGTGCAGCGATGGCTCTGCCAAAATTATATTTGCTTCTGATCTGCTCCATAACATTATGCAAATCTGCTACCCAGGATAACAAAAGTGGTAACTCTGATTGGCTAACAGGGCTACATTTCTCGTATAAAAGAGGGTTCCCTAATTGCAATAAATCTGTCAACTGCTTCATGGGTTCGCACATTCAATTTTCAAGTGCAATTAATATGGCTTCATGTTTTGTTGTTTAGCAGACCTTCTCTCTCCCCTTTAAAAAGCGGGCGTCAGGTTCACGGCCTCAACCCGCAATATCTCGGGCACGGCTTTCAGAATGGCTTCTTCCAGGCCCCCTTTGAAAGTCATGGCCGACATGGGGCACGAGCCACACGAGCCCAGCAGCTCAAGCCGGACGGTTTTGTCGGGGGTTACGTCGAGCACCCGCACGTTGCCGCCGTCGGTGGCTAAGTAGGGTCTCATGGTGTCGAGTGCCCGCTCGATTTTTTCTATGAGCTGCTCGTTATGAAGTGCTGTTTCCATTCCGTTTTCTGATTTACGGTAAATTTACAAGCTTACCGGGTTTTATGCAACTTCAACGCGGGCTGTTTGGGCAACGGTGGCGTTGCGAATGGCAATTTGCCGGGCCAGGGCTTCGGCAACGGCCGAAAAAGCCTCACTCGCCACGGGTTCGCCCGCGCTGATGGCTGGTTGGCCCGCGTCGCCAGCCTCGCGGATGCTTTGCACGAGCGGAATCTGACCCAGCAGCGGAACATCGAACTGATCGGCCAGTTGCCGGCCACCGCCCCGCCCAAAAATATAATACTGATGATCGGGCAACTCGGCGGGCGTGAAATACGACATATTTTCAATCACGCCCAGCACCGGCACGTTAATTTGCGGTTGCCGAAACATGGCCAGTCCTTTGGTGGCATCGGCCAGGGCCACCTTTTGGGGCGTTGTCACGATGATGGCCCCCGTAACGGGCACGGTTTGCACCAGCGTCAGGTGAATGTCGCCGGTGCCGGGCGGCAGGTCGATGAGCAGATAATCGAGTTCGCCCCAGTCGGCATCAGAAAAAAACTGCTGGAGGGCGCGGCCCGCCATGGTGCCCCGCCATATGATGGCCTGACCCGGTGCCACCAGAAAACCCATCGACAGCAACTTAATGCCAAACTGCTGGATCGGCTCCATCCGGGTTTGCCCATCAACCTGAAAAATACGCGGCTGCATCTCTTCGGCCCCAAACATGGTGGGAATAGACGGCCCGTAAATATCGGCATCGATGATGCCCACTTTAGCACCCGACCTGTGCAGGGCAATGGCGATGTTGGCCGTTACGGTCGATTTGCCAACCCCGCCCTTACCCGACGATACGGCAATGATATTTTTGACACCCGGCAGCGTGGGGGCGTTCATCCGGGTGGATGTCACATCGGATGTCATGTCGATGGTGATGACAATATCGACACCGATCTGCGCGTGAATGGCTTCTTCGCAGCGCTTCCGAATCACTTCTTTGAGCGGGCAGGCGGGGGTGGTCAGCACGACCGTGAATCGCACGGAGCCGATGCCCAGCACAATGTCTTTGACCATGTTGAGCGAGACAAGATCGCGCTTCAAATCCGGCTCTTCAACGGTGCCCAACGCCCGCAAAACGGCTTCCCTACTTAAACGATAATCAGACATAATGATAAAGAAAGAGAGCCAGGAACGTAATGCAACGGTTGGCCTGATGCAGATCAGGCCGTTTCCGGCTGTTGCTCCGGCTCGCTGTGTTCCCGGTTCAAACGACTTCGCACGTCGGCGAGTTCCGGCGATACGTCTACCCGCGTCGACAGTGTCTCCAGCTGCGTTTGCAGCCGGGTCAGAAAAAGTCGGTGGGCGGGGGTGTTTTCGCCGTAGAGCGGGCGGTGTGCCAGGGCTGTTTGCAATGAACCCCACCCGGCAACGAAAGCACGAAGGTCGGCATCAAACGCGCTATCGGCAAACTTCCCGAAAATATAGTCGTGCGCCTGGGCGTTGGGGTGAATCATGTCGGCTTCGTAAAAGCGATAGTCGCGCAGGTCGTCAATCATCAGTTCGTAGGCCGGCACATACTGCACCCAATCGTGCCAGACGGTTAGTTCGTGGGCCACCACCCGCAGGGTCGACTTGCTCACCTGGTTGAGGGGCAGCGTGTCGCGGGTGTGGCGCACGGGGCTAACGGTCAGCAAGACGGTCAGCGTCGGATTGGCTTTGCGGAGCGTTTTCAGGAGCCGCTTCAGGTCGTCGAGCAGATAGTCGTACTGATAGAGATATTTCTCGAAAAAAGCGCCGGGCATTTTATGGCAGCTTGCTACCACTTTGCCCGTTTCTATGTGGCGATGCACAAGGGCGGAGCCGAAGGTGAGCAGCAGGAAATCGGCTTGGCGAATGGCATCGGCCGTTTCTGCCAGTCGGCGCAGCAGCGTTTCGCGCAGGTCGGCCCGCGTGTTGGCCCAGTGCGACGAGTGGAAATCGTAGTGAAACCAGGTGCCGTCGCGCTCAACGTAGCGATTCTCGTCGGGGGCAGTTCCGTTCAGGGCCATGGTGAGGAGTTTGGCCATGGAAACGGGGTTGAAAATGGTGCCAAAGGGATTGTTCAGCACGTTGAGTTTATGGTTGGCAAGTCGGTTTCCCATCACGTTGGCGAAGCATGACCCAATGGTTACAATCCGGCTGTGAAGGCCAAGCCGGCGGGGGAGTGGCTGGGGCGTAAATTCGGTATGAAAGTGCATACGTTATCAACAAAAAAACGAACCGTTTGGGTTCGTCTTTTCTGGAATTTTTGGCAGGTTAACTGCCTGACTGACAGGGATTAGGAAGGGGTTGTATTCGCCACACATAAAAACGCCCGGCGGCCCCAGACGGGGCTGCCGGGCGCGGCTCAGGTTTAGGGGTAGTCAGGCAGAAAAAGAGATGCTTTCGGGGGTGACATGGCGCTTGAGATTGCTCATGGCACCAAAAATCAGGTTATAAACCGATTGGATGTTGATGTGCATGAGCAGGGAAATTTCTTCGTTGCTCATGTTCTGGAAATAGCGCAGGTGAACGGCTTCGCGCTGACGTCGGGGCAGTTTGTCGAGGGCCTGATGGAGGCAATCGCTCATGAAAGAATCTTCTTCGTGTGCAATCAGCCGGTTCTCGTGGGAGGGGTCGGCACCGGGGAGCGTGTCGCCCAGTCGCCGACCGTTGAGCATTTCATCCTGGCTCACAAATTTTTGCTCGGCGGTGAGGTGCCGAACGAGTTTTCGCTTGATGGATGCCATCAGGTAGAACCGCACCGAGGTGGTGGGGCCGATGGTGGTGCGGTGTTTCCATAGCTCAACGAATAGATCGTGAATGCAGTCTTTGATCAGGGCGCGGTCCTGGGCAAAATGAGCGCAGTAGTGGTAAAGCGTCTGTACGTAATTCTGATACAGGCGGGCAAACGCACTTTCATCACCCGAGCGAAACATGTTCCAGAGGGTTTCGTCGTCGGGGCCGGTTTGCGTACGGGATCGGGCCATAAGCGGGAGCAAGGAAATAGTTG
>JAYVAP010000495.1:0-2390 GCA_043750915.1 Spirosoma sp.
ATCCAGACCCTAACTTATTGCTCACAATCAAAAAGTTATTTCGATGGCTAAATATCCAACTGTCTCATTATCAGGCCATAAAAAAAGCAGGGTAGAGTAACGGAACGCTCTTCGACGATAAGACAAACAAAGTGCGGGTGATGGAATACGGCGCATTTGTGCAGGCCTCGAAAACACTGCTCGCCAACCGGCTGAAGCTGACCCTGTCGGGCCGGTACGATAAGAACCAGAACTTTGCCGGTAACTTCACTCCCCGGGCATCGGCGGTGTTTTCGACGGGCGACGCGCACCATTTTCGGGCCAGCTACCAGACTGGCTTTCGCAACCCAACCGTGCCCGACCAGTTTATCAAACTAAACGTAGGTCCCATTATTATTCTGGGTGGCGCACCGGCCAATTCGGCGGGTCTGAATGTCTACGAAAATTCGTTCACGGCAGCATCGGTGGGCGCGTTTGGAGCCGCCTTTGGGCAGGCGGTGGGCGCAGGAACGCCGTTTCCGCAGGCGGTGGCGGCCAACAAAGATAAGCTCATAAAGTCGGCTGTGGCTTACATCCGGCCCGAGCAGTCGCAGGCTTTCGAGTTAGGCTACAAAGGACTGCTGACGGCCCGCCTGCTGCTCGACCTGAGTTATTACCACGGGCAGTACCGCAACTTTCTTATCAACCAGGTTGTGATTCAGCCCAATAGCCCGGTGCTGCTCGCCGACGGCAGCATAAACCCGGCTGCGGCCGCCGATTTGCTGACGGCCACCAACCGGCAGGCGTTTCAACTGTATACCAATGCCGCCGACCGCGTATCGACCAATGGTGCCAGTGCCGGCCTGACGGCTACGCTCAACCGGGGCTACCGCCTAAATGCCAACGCCACCTGGGCGCAGTTTAATATCATGGATGCCAACCCGAATAATATTCCGGCTTTTAACACGCCCCGTTTCAAAACCAACGTGTTGCTGAGCAACGACCGGCTCACAAACCGCTTAGGATTTGGTGTGGCCTGGCATTGGCAGGAAGCATTCGACTGGTACGGTACGTTTACCGAAAACCGGTCGGGTCGTATTGTGGCCTATTCGCTGCTCGACGCGCAGGTGAGTTACCGGGTGCCGGTGCTTAAGACAACGCTGAAATTAGGGGCCAGCAACTTAGCCAATAACTATGTTGTGCAGGCTTATGGCTCTCCGGCCGTAGGCGGATTATATTACCTGACCCTCACATTCGATGATCTGACACACTGAAAAATAACGGTTCAGGTGGGAGAACGGAATAAAACCCGTTTGACTGCCTGAACCGTTACCAAACGATATGGAACACACTAAAAATAGGTCACTTTCTGATGCGCCCAATCGGGCCAACTGGCGCTCGTTTGGCATTTGTTTCGCGTGCTACCTCTTGGGCGGCACGGTATCGACGATGCTTTCGGTGTTTCTACCCGTTGTTCTGCCCGAGTTTGGGGCCGATGCTTCGTCGGGTGCCCTGCTCAATGCTGCTTTTATTTACGGCTGGGTGCTGGGCGGTTTAGGTTTTGGCTGGCTGGCCGACCGGCTGGGGCGGGTGCGTGCCCTGACCGTGGCAATGATATTGGTGGGTAGTTTCACCTGGCTCAGTGTGTGGGCGGGGAGCTGGCCGGTGCTGGCGGGCCTGCGGTTTGGCGCGGGTACGGGCGTAGGGGGTGTACTGGTCATTACCACCATCTACCTGTCCGAAATATGGCCGGCGCGGGGTCGGGCCGTCGTGCTGGGCTTGCTGGCCATGGCTTTTCCGGTAGGCATTGTGCTGGCCGGAAGCCTGAATTTGCTGGTGGTGCAGTGGCGGCAGGCATTTCATTTAGGGCTGCTGCCCCTGGGGCTGGCGGTGCTGGTGGCGGTGCTGCTGCCCGAGTCGGCCCACTGGCAGGCGGCCCGCCAAACAGCTACCCCCGGCACCCAATCGCTCTGGCAACCGCAGTACCGAAGCAGCTTAGTGCAGGGCGGGCTGATCTTCAGCGCGGTGCTGATTGGTTTGTGGGCCGTTTTTTCCTGGACACCGTCGTGGGTACAAACGCTTTTTGCCAACGGGAGCGATGCCCGGCAGGCGCGGGGCCTGACCATGATGCTTTTTGGTATGGGCGGTATTGTGGGCGGAGCGGCATCGGGCTTCATCGTTAATAAACTCGGTATGCGGGCCACCCTGCTGGGTACGTTTGCAGGCTGTATGCTGGCCTGCTGGCTGCTGTTTGGCACAAACAGGGTGTTCTCGCCGGTTATCTATGCCGAAACAGGTCTGCTGGCACTTTGCTTTGGCGTAAGTCAGGGAACGCTGTCGGGTTTTGTGCCGCTGCTGTTTCCAGTGGGCATCCGGGCCACGGCATCGGGGTTTTGTTTTAACGTAGGACGGGTGCTCACGGCTACGGGTGT
>JAYVAP010000496.1:0-16886 GCA_043750915.1 Spirosoma sp.
CGGGCCGCGTTCGGTCGGGCCGCGTTCGGTCGGGCCGCGTTCGGTCGGGCCGCGTTCGGTCGGGCCGCGTTCGGTCGGGCCGCGTTCGGTCGGGTGGCAAAACCGGCCTTGTCGGTCAAACTGGGGGCAGCCAATGTGTTCAACAACCGGTATATTCAGTACGCTGCCGGGCCAACCATTGGTGGATTATACTACGTGGCCGTTACCTATGATCTGACGCGGTTCTGACCGGGAGTAGGTGGTATTTCTTCGCCAGCCGGGTGCTGACTGGTGAACGAAAACCAAAAACCCGGGAAGTCAGGCAACGAATTTATCGTCAATTATGATAATCTTTGTCTTCGTCGGGCAGAAACTGCCGTATTTCTGCCCGAACTTCTATGAGACAGGTTGTACTAAATTTGCTGATTATGCTGTTGCTGCTGGTGATGAACCGGGCACAGGGGCAGCCACCGAAGTCGGCCCTGCCCAGCCCGGCCGGAACCAACCTGGCGGGCTTTGTTACCAACGAAAAAGGTCTACCGCTGGCGGGTGTCATTGTCATCATCGAAGGCACCAGCACGGGCACCATTACGCTCGCCAACGGGCATTTCTCGCTCGGCACTAATCAGTTGCTGCCACTCACCCTCAATCTATCGTTGATGGGCTACCGGCAGCAGACGTTGATGGTCAAAGGCAACAACTTCCGTGCCCTCCGGGCGAACTTAGTCAAGGAAACAACCCTGATCAGCGCACTGGGAGTATTGGCAAGTCGCCTGCCGGAAGATATCCGTAAAGCAGCTGTCACGGTGGAGAAACTGGGTGCCAGCCAGTTTGCCAATTCACCCGCTGCCAGCCCGTTCGATGCCCTTCAAAACGTGAAAGGCGTGGATTTTCTGACCCAGAGCCTGACGCTCAGGTCGGTGAATACGCGTGGTTTCGGGGCCAACGAAAACAGCCGGTTACTTCAACTGACCGATGGGATGGATAACCGCTCGCCGGGGCTGGGTTTCGGTCTCGGCAACGTTGCCGGGCTGCCCGATCTGGATGTTGCCAGCATTGAGCTGGTTCCCGGCGCGTCGTCGGCACGCTACGGCCCCGACGCAGTGCAGGGCCTGCTGCTCACCACCAGCAAAAATCCATTTACCAATCCGGGCCTGAGTGCGCGGGTAACGGTGGGCCTCAACAACGCCGGGAAAACGAACTTCGGCCCCAAAGGCTATGCCGACATGGCCATTCGGTATGCCACGCGGCTGGGTGAGCGCATGGCCGTCAAAGCCAGTTTTCAGCGGCTCACCGGCACCGACTTTCTGGCCGACGACTACCGCGACCGCCAGACCCGGGACCGGTTCCCTTTTTGGGCAACCGTGGCCAGCCCGAACGGGGTGGCCACGGGCATTGCCTATCGCCCCAACAACGACCCAAACACGAATTTTGAGTATGACGGGGTGAATACCTACGGCGATGAGGTGGCAGGCAACCAAAGTTTATATCAGTACCCGGCCGACTACGGCAACCGGCTGTTGCAAAACAAACGGGTGACCCGCACGGGATACCGGGAAATTGATCTGCTGGGTAACAACGGACAGGTTTTCAACAACCGCGCCAATGTATCGCTGCACTACAAAGTGGGCCGCCAACTCGAAGCATCGGTAGGCTGGTACTACGGCAACGGTAACTTCATCAGCACGGCAAACTACCGCAACTATGTGCCCAACTACACCCGCCATCAAATCAAAGCCGAACTCAAAGGCAACATCTTTTGGCTACGCGCCTACGCCACCCGGCAAAATGCCCAAGGCTGGAACTTGGGTCAGATGGCTGCGGCCATCAACAACGCCTGGAAACCCACCGGGCAATGGGCATCAGAGTTTGGACAGGTCTATGTAGAAAATAAAGTTACGGTGGGGCAGGCCCGCAACGCAGCCGATAACGGTCGGTATCGACCCGGCTCGGCCCCCTTCGAGCGGGTGCGCAATTTGTTCGCCAATACCTGGAATACCGATTCGGTGCCTGGCTTCGGGGCTAAAGGGCTACGCTTCCGCGACAATTCGGCCCTGTGGCATTACGAAGGCCAGTATAACCTGACAACCCTGCTGAACAACGCGGCCGAGGTGGTTTTGGGGGGCAGCATCCGGCATTATGCCTTCAACACCGGCGGCACGGCCATTGCCCTGAAGGCCGACGGCTCCGAATACACCATCGGCGAGTATGGTGCTTATGTGCAGGCCGCCAAAGAAATTCGCCTGAGCGAAGCCGTCATAGTGAAGCCGGCGGTGGCCGTTCGGTACGACAAAAATCAGTATCTCGCGGGCGTTTTTTCGCCCCGTGTCTCGACGGTGGTCAGCATAGGGGCGCATACCTTCCGGGGATCGTGGCAACGGGCTTTCCACAACCCGCTGCCGGCGCAGTTGTTTGGCGCACCGCCTGCCGGCAACAGTGGCGTAACAGGCGGCTTGCCCCTGGCCGCGCAAATGGCTGGCCTGGTCAGCAATCGCGCCTACCTGAGCAGCGACGCAGCTGATTATACTGCCAGCCGACTCACCGCCGATCAACTTCTGAAACGCACCTACGATCTATCGGGCTTCACAACCGAGAAAGTCAGGACGTGGGAGGCTGGCTACAAAACTCTGATTAATAATCGGTTAGCCATCGATGCTTTTTATTTCCGAAGCCGATATGCCGATGTTATTTCTGCCCAAACATTTTATCAGTTGCTAACGCCCGGCGGTGGCCCGGCCGCACTGGCAAACCCGGCCAATTACCGAACGCTGCAAATTAACGTCAACGATGCCAGCGAAATTTTTGTCCGTGGCGCGGGCATTGGGCTGGACTATGACCTGGGGCGAAGCTTCACCCTCAGCGGCAACTTTGCCCATCAGGTTGGCACGATTACGTTGCGCGATGCCCAGGGTAACATCCGCCCCGACAACGCCGGGTTGCCCATTGTGAACCGTAGAATGAGCGACCCCGCCGTGGCGCAACAGGGCCGCAACTTCTTTATGTCGCCCGAAAACCGGTTTAACATCAGCCTGAGCAATCCGCGCATCAGCAACCGGATTGGTGCCACCCTCATCTACCACCGGACCGGCAAAATGTGGGTGGAGCAGGGCATTACAGCGGGCGATGTATGGCTGCCCGCCTGGACCAGCATCGACGCGCAGCTGTCATACACCGTCCCCTCGCTGAGGTCGGTCGTTAAGCTGGGCGGCACCAACCTCTTCAATCAATATTATGCCCAGGGCTACGGCTTAGCCCGCATCGGCGGTTTGTATTACGTGAGCATCACCTTCGATGAACTGACGCGCTGAGGTGCCAGCGTTTTTTGTCGTAAATTTGTGACCGGTTGGCCACCCGGTTAGTGAATCGATCCGCTGACTGACCAACTTATTTACTTACCAACTGATTTTCATGGGCTTACAATGTGGTATTGTTGGGTTGCCAAACGTGGGCAAATCAACACTGTTCAATGCAATTTCGAGTGGCCGGGCCGAAGCCGCCAATTATCCATTCTGTACGATAGAACCCAACGTGGGCGTGGTCACCGTTCCCGATGAGCGGCTAAATGCCCTCGAAGGTTTGGTGAAACCCCAGCGCGTGGTCCCAACCATTATTGAGTTTGTCGACATTGCCGGCCTGGTGAAAGGAGCCAGTCAGGGCGCGGGCTTAGGCAATAAATTCCTGGCCAACATCCGCGAAGTCGATGCCATCGTTCACGTTGTGCGTTGTTTCGACGACGAAAACATCGTTCACGTCGAAGGCAAGGTGAACCCCGTTTTCGATAAAGAAATCATCGATGCCGAACTCCAGCTGAAAGACCTCGAATCGGTCGACAAAAAAATTCAGCGCATCGAGAAGGCTGCCCGCGCCGGCGATGCCAAATCAAAAGCCGAGCTGGAAGTGCTCAAACAAATCAAAACAGCACTGGAATCGGGCAAAAGTGCCCGCACGGTCATACTTTCAGACGAAGAGCGCGAAGCGGCTTATGGCGACATGGCGCTGCTGACGGTAAAACCCGTTATCTACGTGGCCAACGTCGACGAAGGATCGCTGCCCAACGGCAATGCCTATTCCGACATACTCCGCCAATCGGTGGAAGGCGAAGGGGCCGAGGTTATCATCATCAGCGCGGGCATCGAATCGCAGATTGCCCAGATCGAAGACCCCGACGAGCAGGCAATGTTTCTGGGCGAGTACGGCCTGACCGAATCGGGTTTGAACCAGCTTATCAAAGCCTCCTACCGACTGCTGGGCCTGATTACTTACTTCACGGCGGGCGTAAAAGAAGTAAGGGCCTGGACCATTCACCGGGGCTGGAAGGCTCCGCAGGCGGCCGGCGTGATTCACTCCGACTTTGAGCGCAAGTTTATCCGGGCGCAGGTGATGAAACTCCCCGACTTTTCGCAGTTCAAAACCGAAGCAGGCGTTCGGGAAGCGGGAAAATTAGCCGTTGAAGGCAAAGAATACGTTGTGCAGGACGGCGACATTATGGAGTTTCTGCACAGCGCCTGATTAACAGAGCAGCGAACAGTTTGTTCTCTGCTCTTTTTTTAATTTAGCTACTGATGTGACAGCTTAGTTTTGTGTATTCCAATTTGTCGGTTGATAGCATTCAAGGCCACGCGTGCGGTCATGTTTTGTAGTATATAGACTGGTCCATCTACAAACTGCTAAAAAGACTGTTTTAGGCAATAAGTGGCGTGCTACCGTAGTTAAACCAATAAAACCTCATTTTTAAATACAACAAATTGAAATGCACCCGTTCAGACACTACAAGGCACGGCGGCTGTAGTCTAAGAACACCAGTTTGTGGGTTTTTGCCCGTAGGGTTATGGCTTTCAAAACCCGGCCTCTAAACAAAATCCGGTCCCCTTAATAGTACGTAAAATAAAATATCAACTATTGCTATAATAATATATCCAATGATTATTCTCTTAACTATCTGTTTTCTGGTAGGTGGGGCAACAGTTACGTTTGATAATAATTTAGACAACACAGCTTGGAGGATAAAACTGCCTATTGCACCCACAGGAACAAAAATCACATGCACTACAAACCCTGTAAGAAGGAAGAACGTACTGTCATCTAATCCAAAAAACGTGTCCCTAACAATTGATAATTTAGGGGTTTGATTTTTTTTGTATAGTTCTCCTAAATTTTGTACTTGCCCTGTGTGCAAAGATACTGTATCTACGAAAACAGGGGAAGCACGAACACGCAGTAATTTGTCATCGACAGAGAATCCGCAATTGAAATGTCCATTGCAGTTCATTAGATCTTTAAGGTAGTTTCTTCTTGCAGTTTCAATATTAGTCTGAAATTCATTAATACCAACTGCTGCACAGCCAACACTCGCCCCTAAACCAGCCAATAGACTAATAAACGAAGCCGCAGCCGTGCCTGCTACGGGCACAGCATTCATCCATATTAATGTAGCTTCAGTAGCAGCAGCTGTAGCTGCCCCCGTTCCGCCACAAATCATGATTTTGTTGAACAGATGTACAGTAAGATGTGCCGTTTTTGCATCCCGTTCTCTTGCAGTCATGGTCATACACTCTTCACATGCTACGAGTCCCGGTGGCTGTAGTCTAAGAACACCAGTTTGTGGGCCTTTGCCCGTAGGGTTATGGCTTTCAAAACCCGGTCCCCTAAATAGATGTACGTAAAATAAAATACCAACTATTGTTTGAATAATGTATCCAATGATTATTCTCCTACCTATCTTTTTTCTGTCAGGTTGGGCAACAGTTATTTGTAATAATGATTCAGCCATCACAGCTCGGATCTTAAAACTGCTCATTACAGCCACAGGAACAAAAATTGCATTCGTTACAAGCCATGCAAAAAGCAAGACCATACGAAAATCTAATCCAAAAAACGCGTTCATAACAATTAATAATTTAGAAGTTTGATTTTTTGTATAATTCTTTGCTTTGTTGCATGGCTCCTGAAAAATATACACCTGACGATAATCTTGTGTAAAATTGCCACTATAAGTAATTAAGTATTCCCAGAAAGTTTACTTGATAGTACTCGGTCAGGTGAATTATTGTGTTGATTTGGGGTTAAAACTGCCCTCGCGGGAGCCATGCAACAAAGCCATAATTCTTCCAAAACGGCTTTGTTACGTGGCTCCTGAGCAGTATACATTTGGCGATAATCGAGCGTAAAATTGCTTGCACAGGTAACCAAATAGTCCCAGTAAGTTTACTTGAAACAACTCGGTTAAGTAAATTAACGCGAACTATGGGATTGATGAACTGAAAAACAGGCATTTAAAGGCCATATGAGCCGAAATAAGTAGTTTTGGGTGCGAACCTACCAAAAAAACTCTATTCCAAACTCATATGTTGACCGTACAGGCGACCCTGCGAAGTATACTGCGATGTCGATAACTTTTGCAAGGCTTAACGTTCCCTCATTGCCAAAGCACTCTGCCACTGGGGGTCTTACAAAAAGACCCCCAGTGGCAGACTTATCTTAAGGGCATCTCTAAAAACCTGTTATTTTATTTCCAATGATTTTGTTTTCATTTTTTGTAACCGTCAACCATTTTACAACTTTGTTTAATTATCTAATAATCAGATAGTTGCTAAATATGGCAGCCCATATTGAACACAATTATCCCACCAATTGTACTTTTCTGAACATATTGTAAACCAAATTCATTAGTCCGATACAGGCTGAAACACGTTTTATCCCTATGTTTTTTAGCGTCATGCCACCCATGCTGGTTTCCATAAACCCAAAAACATGTTCCACCCTTACCCTTACTCGTGATTTTTCTTTATTCGTTGCTTTTTGTGATTCCGTCAAGGGATGGTTTTTATACCCTTTTTCGTGTATCTCAAGGCATACCTTCTTGTTTATCAATTGCTTATGAAGAGATTCGCCTGTGTATGCACTGTCGGCATACAAAGATTCAAACTCATCTTTTTCGTTTATTAACCCCACTATTTCCTGAGAATCATGTGCTGAAGCATCGGTTACGCTGTAATCGGTTATTAATTTGCTTTTTGAATCTACTTTTGAATGCCAAAGTGGTTTTTCACCTAACCGCGACGGCGGCCCGGCAACGATTTGGTGGAGTGGGTCTTTGGTGATAAACCATGCAAAAAAGCTCCCGAAACTCGTATTTCCTCTGTTTTCATAGGTAGTACCTATGAAAACAGAGGAACACGAACACGCAGTTAATCACCACTAGTAGGGAATCCGCAATTATGAAGCTGATTACAATTGCTCATGTCTTTATAATAATTGTTTTGTGCGCTCTTAACACTGTCCCAATATTCACGAACCATGTCATATGCACAAAAGGAAAATACTCCTAAGCCCATCAATACACTGGCAAGCTGAGCGGCTCCCATTCCTGGGCCGGGTACAAGATTTAGCGCAATTAAAGCTTCCTGAGTACCAAAAAAAGCACCAAGTCCTCCTCCCGCACAAACGATAAGCAGATGCCAAAAATGAGCTTTTGCGTGTGAAAGTTTTGCGTCCTTTTCGCCTGCTGCAAAGCCCATACATTCTTCACATTTTTTTTGGTCTGGCGGCTGTACTACTCCTATTCCTCCTCCAGAAGTTGGGTGGATTTCATCATCAGCAGGATTCTGGTAGCACTGTTGATACATATAAATACATTGATCCCACTCTCCAGGGTTACAATAAGACCAACAAGTACATAGATACCAATCGATACATATTGGTGCCTGCGTAGTTCTTAGTGAGTCACTGCCTAAACCATTGGTAGGGTTAGGTTTCTTTCCACTGGAATCTGCCCCCTGACGCGCTCCGGCAAATGTTTCATTATCGCGAGTGACCGAAGCCACTACAGGATAACCTACTTTAGTCCACTTGTTCCAGTTTATAATCTCAACATTATCGTTCCCCGGCACCTGGGTAACTAAGGTAACATAACCGCTTTGGTTTATACCCAATCCGCCCGAGAAGTTTTCGATTTTTTTCCTCGTTTTTTTGTTGAGAAGCAAAATTTGCTCCTGCTGCAACTGCCCAGTGGAGTCGTAGGCCAGCAATTGAATTCGAACTGACTGTTTTTTTAGACTCCCCCAGTCTATAGCTGCTGGTATAATGGCCATATTTACACCTACCATTGCAGCCTGATCAATGCCTTCGTTGCCGTGATGGGCAACCGGACCTGACCTGCTCATCCTATTAAGGATAAAAGCGGGTATGAGGGCTTTAGACAAACTTTTCCAGAACCGGCCCCGTCGGGCTGTGACTACCGTTGCCTTAAAGCTGACAGAGTCACCTGCTTTCACTGTGTAGCGGTAGGTCGTGGGCAGATACATGGGTAGCTGAGCAGATGCTTCGCTTGCTGGCCGATGTGCCGTGGAGTCGGTAACTACCTGAGCCAGAGCAGCTATCGGAAATAGCCACACCAGGGTGGCATAGACAGAGAAAAGGTATTTCTTTTTCATTAGAGTAGATATTATGATTTTATGGCTCAAAATTATATTGTTTTCTGGCTTTTTATATGCTCCTTTAGCGCACAAACAACACGATGAGTTACAGTTATGACACTGGGCGATAAAATCAGGAAATTCAGGCAGTTGAAAGACTATTCTCAGGAGTCGATGGCCATAGCGTTAGGGCTCTCTGTGACAGGCTATGCGAAAATTGAGCGTAACGAGACTAATGTAACCGTGAGTCGGCTGGAATAGATTGCCAGCATTTTTTTAGTTAGAATACAGGACATTTTGTCGCTTGATGAAGCTGTTTCGTTTCACAATTACTCGGGTTCTCATCCGCACAACTTCGGTCAGCTACAGAATTACTACGCGTCGGCTACAGGCCGGCCCGATGCATTAGAGGACCTACACGAGAGTCGGATCAGTTGTTTGGAAGCAGAAGTAGCTGAATTACGGAAACAGCTTGTTGATTTGCTGCACACAAAAGGTCCGAAAAAAGAAGGAGCGTAATAAACCTTCCGTAAAAGCCATAACGGCGAAGTCGTTAAAAATACTGGTTATCTGACAAACTCTGTGGGTCACCAGTTTTATTTAGTTATTTATATATTAACAATATAGTCTATACCATGAAGAAACCTGTTTCGGGCGCAACGCACCCAAAATCAACGAGCAGGTATATAAATTTGCTTCCTCTACCGTTTGTTGACCCCCACGCGCCGGTACGCTACGAGCTGATCGGCGCGGGCGGCTGGCGGGCGGTGGTAAACAAAAACTTCGTAGTCGTTTTCGGTCGATGAATATCTGCCTTCGATGTAGGCTTCGTCGGTAAGGGGTTTCTGGCCCGTTGTCAGCAGGGTATAGGCGTAGTTATAAACGCCCTGTTTGAGCAAAATAGCGGCCCGGTAAGTCCCCAAAATCGGATCGAAGGTCATCCGGTTACGGTCGTTTAGCTGCCAGAAATTAAAAGCCCCGTTCACATACACGTCGGTACCCGGAATGGCGGGCGTTTTGAGCGTAAACACCGTTTCAACATAGTCGGCATTGGTGGCTCCGTTGCCCGTTTCGCGGTGGTCGATCACGTACTGCCCGTTGAAGTCGTCGCTCTGGATATAGGCACCCCGGCTGCGGGGCTGGTCGGTTTGCACGTAGGCGATGTTGCGGTTGGCGGGGCGGTCGATGCGGTCAATATAGTTGGCGCGGGAGAGCACCGTCCGCGTGTCGAAGAACCGAAATTCATTCCCGCCGGGCAGGGTGTTGCTCAAATCAACCAGCTGGTATTCCAGCACCTGCTCGAAGGCCCGCACGTTGGTGGGGCGCAGGTTAAGTAGCTGGCGGTCGTCGCGGTAGTTCTGGCGAATTACCACCCGAAAATCATCCTGGGGCGAAATAACCTGGTAGCCTTTGTAGTCGATGGTGAGGTCGATTTGCTGATCGGTAAACTGCCGGGACGGGTCGGTAGAAAACCGCACCCCCGCGCCCACCGTCAGCCGGTTCTGGTAGGTCATGAACCGGCGAGTCAGGATGATATTTCCCCGGTTTCGCTCATCATACACCACCAGCAGGTAGTTGCCCGGCAGTTTCAGGCGGGGCAGGCTGTAGCGGTAGTGATAATACGGAACTTTGGTGTTGATGGAGACCTGATAATCCGTAATGGGATTGTCATTGTATTCGTAGGTGAATTCAATATCGTTCAGCACAGACCGCTGCCAGTCGGCGTTGCAGTGAATGATACGGGCGCGGAAGGAGCGGTAATTCGCCGTCAGATCATCGAATTCGAGTTGAATCGGTACCTGCTCATCCAGGGCCACCACGGGCGGATTGAGCGTCATAGCCGGGTTGAACTGCCCCATTGCGCCGGGGTCGCCGGGATTGGCACCCACGTGCGGAAACAAGAGCACCGTTTGCACCTGCGGGTCATAAATCCGGTCGATGGTCTGGAGCTGCGGCTGCCCAACAGACCAAAAACTCCGAAGCATGAGCGCGGCCAGCAGGCATCCACGAATCAGCAAGGACATCTTGTTTTTATTCATTCCCTAATTTTGAGTGAATGTTTTGTCGAACAGCCGCGTAGCCTAAGGCAAACCACGCGTGGTTCCCCCGGCATTTGCTCTTTCCGATTTCCGTGGGTGGTAACCGCGCTACCCGGTTTGGCAGCGCATCAGGCCTTGATTTTTGCTTCCAGTTCTTCGGCTTCCAGCATGGCTTTTTCCCACTGGCTCTGGTGTTGGTCGAGTTGGTGCGAAACCTGCTTGTACTCGTCGTTTTTAGCCTGCATTTTCCGGCTGTCGCCGTAGGTGGCGGGGTTGGCCAGGTCGGCTTCGAGTTGTTTTTTCCGGTTTTCCAGCCGCCCGATTTCGGTTTCGGCTTCCTCGGCCTGGCGGGTCAGGTTTTTTATGGTTTTCTGCCACTCTTTCCGTTCCTCGTCGGGCACGCGCCCATTGGCACCAGGCTTGTGGCCGTTGCCGTTCAGGGCGTGGCCGTTGGCCGGTTCCATAACGGGCTGCGTTTTGGGGCTTTCAACGGGTTTGGGTACCACATATCCCTTTTCCCGACGTTCCTCCTGCCACCATTCATACTCATCGTAGGTGCCGGGATATTCCTTGATCTGCTCGTCTTCGATATACCAGATTTTGTTGGCAATCTGCGACACAAAATACCGGTCGTGCGACACCACCACGTAGGTTCCCTCATACTGGTTAAGCGCCTGAATCAGGATATTGACCGATTGCATATCCAAGTGGTTGGTTGGCTCATCGAGGAGCAGGAAGTTGGCCTGCGAGAGCAGCACTTTGGCCAGGGCCACCCGTGATTTTTCGCCCCCGGAGAGAACCTTTATTTTCTTGAAAACATCGTCGCCCGAGAACAGAAAGCAACCCAGCACCCCCCGCAGTTCGCCATCCGATTTGGTGGGGTTCGCCTGCTTGAGTTCTTCCAGCATCGAGTCGTTTACGCGGAGCGACTCCAGCTGGTGCTGCGCGTAGAAACTAAACGAAACATTATAGCCCAGCTGGCGCTCGCCCACAATGGGTTCGGAGCCGGAAATGATGCGCAGCAGCGTCGATTTGCCACGTCCGTTGGCCCCAATCAGGGCTACCTTGTCGCCCCGTTCGAGCCGCGCCGTTGTTTGTTTGAGAATGCGTTTTTCGCCGTAGGCCTTCGAAATATTATCTAAGTGCAGAATATGCCGACCAGGTTGCTGCGAGAAGTTGAACTTGAAGTTGACCCGGGCGTTGCTGTCGATCACATCGTCGACCAGTTCCATCCGCTCAAGTTGCTTAACCCGGCTCTGGGCCTGTTTGGCTTTGGAGGCTTTTGCTTTAAACCGTTCGATAAACCGCTCGGTTTGCCGGATTTTGGCCTGCTGATTCTCAAAAGCCCCTTTCTGAATCTCGTTCCGTTGGGCTTTCTCTTCGAGGTAGTATGAGTAGTCGCCAGCATAATAATTCAGCTTGGCACCCGACACTTCCACAATCGTATCGACCACGTTATCAACGAATTCCCGGTCGTGCGACACCACAATAACGGAACCTTCGTAGTTCTGAACGTATTTCTCGACCCACTGAATCGACGGCAGGTCGAGGTGGTTAGTTGGCTCATCAAGCATCAGCAGCGAGGGTTTTTGCAGCAGCAGTTTAGCCAGCATCACCCGCATCCGCCAGCCACCCGAAAACAATTTCAGGGGGCGGTGCAAATCATCGGTCGAGAAACCCAGACCTTCCAGAATTTCTTCGGCTTTGGACTGAATCGTGTAGCCGTCGAGGGCATCGAACTCCTCCTGCACCTTGCCGAGTTTGTCGACCAGCTCATCGTGGTAGTTGGTTTCCATTTCGTGCAGCAGTTCCTCAATCTGTTGCTGGAGTTCGTTTTGCCGCGCAAAAGCCTGCATGGCCACCGACAAGATAGATTCGTCGGTCTGGTAGGAGAGCAAATCCTGATTCAGGAAGCCAATCGTTACGTCGCCCGCTTTGGAGATGGTGCCCCCGTCGATCTGGTATTCGCCGTTGATGATGCGCAGGAGCGTTGATTTGCCGGTTCCGTTGAGACCGATGAGACCAATTTTCTGGTTGGGCTTGATATGAAGCGAGGCATTTTCGTAGAGTGCCCGGCTGCCGAGGTAATAAGAGAGGTTTGTAATGGAAATCATGGTTGCAAATTTACCGAAAAGACAACGGATACTTGCATTATTAAATTCCGGCCTGCTATCTTTGCACCAGCAGGTCAAAGTTTAATAACGCCATCTGCCCATCAGCCTCCTTAGCTCAGTTGGTAGAGCACTTCATTCGTAATGAAGGGGTCGTAGGTTCAAGTCCTATAGGAGGCTCCTGATTGTCAGCCACTTACAGTAAAATGTAAGTGGCTTTTTTGTTCTCTGTGCAATGCAATGTGCAATACATTTCCCTATGTTGCCACACCTGAACCCAAAATTTTGCTCGTTTAATGCCCCTGTTTTAACCGTCCGTTGTAAATACATACCTATCTCAACTCGATAGCTCTGCTGTTCAATTGGCATGGCAATCGTTTCAAACTTACTTTGGTAATCCGGCTATTCAGCAAAATATCAGGGACTCCAAAGAAGAACAATTTCAGGAAGGGCAACGGCTACACGGCTCAACGGTCGACACGCACCATCTGTGTGCATTAAGACCGGGAGAGACTGGTATTTTTTGGTTGCGTTAACCGCAACGGCAGTTGGTCGTGGCCCTCAGTAACGCTCGTTGCCTTCGTCTTCCTCCCGGGCGAGTTCGGTAATTTCGTCGTCCAGTTCATTGTCCGACAAATCGTCGTTTAGCAAATCGGCGGGCAAATCGTCCACATCCTCGCCGTTGGGCAGGCCCTCGGTAGCGTGTTGGGCGGTGACCGTGTCGGTATAAAGCAACGTGTCTAATGCTTCTTCGCTGCCCGGATTCATGGAGTCGGGCTGGTTGTTAACGCCTAAGCCTGCATAAACGACCGCGTCCTGCTCGTCGTTGTTTTCGGGCATATCGGTGTTTTGGGGCGACAGTCCTTCCAGTGGTCCACCCGGATTTTGGTCTGCACGCGGCTGCCCGGCATCGTTGGTATTTTCCATAACACTGTGTTTTTTTATTGAGTCGGTTAACGCTGAAACCGTTACTTTGGCAAACTGTTTCAAAACCAACGCTTACTTCCAGATAATGACCTTCTGCACCTGCACTGGCCGGTTGGGAGCCAGCAGACGCAGCAGATACGTGCCGTCGGGCAGGCTGCCCAGGTCCAGCGTCAGGTCGATATCGGCCAGAGCAGCCTGGCCGGGTAGCATCACCTGCCCCGACAGCGAGACTACTTCAACGGTGCCGGCCTGCGGTGCCCGAACGGTGAGGTAACGCTCCGTTGGGTTGGGAAACACCCACGGAGCCGTTGGTTCGTCGTCGGTTATGCCCGTGATAACCACTTTCTGTGACGTATTTTTGAGGTAGCGCAGGCCACCGGCCATGCTGCCCAGCAGCAGATCGGGCAGTTGATCGCCGTCCAGATCGGCCAGGGCGGCTGTGAGTCCCTTGCCGGGCAAGCCCAGGCCAGGCAGTGAGTCGAGCAGCGTCAGGGGTTGCTCGGGCTGGGCCGGAAACCGATAGACCCGAACCCGCCCATCGTTGCCAGCCATGAGCAGTTCATTTTTCCGGTCGCCGTTGAGGTCGGCCACCACCAGCGAACGGGCACCCACAAACCGGTTGATGGGAAAACCGCCCACGTTCTGAGTTTGCAGTTGAAAGCGGGGGCTGGCGGTGGTGCCCGCATTGCGCAGGTACTGAATGGTGCCATCGGTTTTACCCATCAGCACATCGGCAACGCCGTCGCCGTCAACGTCGGTTAGGGTGGGCAGATCGCCGGGGCGCATCAGGTCGGGTGTGGGCCAGCGGATGGCCGTGGCCAGGCTATACCCAACGGGTGCCCCTTTGGGTGCCGTGTTGAGCAACACCCGCATTTCAGTGCCGTTGGCGGTCAGCACCAGATCCAGGCTACCGTTGGCATCCAGGTCCACAAAAGCGGGCATCACACCCGTAAGGGCGAGCGAGGCCGTCAGTCCCAGATAATCAGTGGTGATGAGGGCAAAGGCCGGGTTTTGGGTGGTGCCTTTATTCTCGAAGTGCCACAGACCCGCCCGGTAGCCGCCGGGGGTGCGCATCCCATCATAGCCAACCAGCAAATCCACGTCGCCGTCGCCGTCGAGATCGGCCAGGGCAGGTGCGGCCCGCTCCCCCAGATCGAGCATGTCGTGCTGCAAAAAATTGGTTTGGGCAAACTGAAAGTCAGGTTTCTGGTTTGTTCCGGCATTGCGGTAAAGCCAGCCCGATGCCCGAAAATCGAAGGCCTGATTTTCGTTGGCACCCACGTTGGGCGATGCCAGGAGGTCTTTGTTGCCATCGCCATCGACATCTTCCCAAAAAGTGGCCGGGAAAGCCGGAAATATCACGGGCTTGCGGGCTGGAAACAAACTGTCGAAGCCCATAAAAGTGGCGTTGTTGCTGTTGGGGCCGGTACTGCGGATGCGGGTCAGGTTGGCGCAGCTGACGGAGCCGAACAGCAGGTCTTTACGGCCATCGCCATCGGTATCCACCACGGTAAGCGTATTGCCCGTGTGCATCGGTCTGGCCCCGCCTGGATTGGCCCCGTTTAACGCTGGCGCGGGGGAATTTGCGGCCAATGCGCCACCGCACTCCAGCCCAAAGGTGAAGTCATTGCAGAAATTCTTTTTAAAACGTCCCCAGCATACGCCCGATGTCCGTTTAAAATCAAGCCCGTCTTTGCGACCCGTTTGCTCAACGCTCATGTTTTGCTGATAGGCAATCTGGTCGCCCGTGAGGTCAAACGTGAGCACGTCGATATCGCCGTCGTCGTCAAAATCGAGGATGGCCGGTATGTCGGCTCCCGACACGTATAGCGGTTGCCGTCCACCAAACCCTTCGGTCGTGAGGGCTTCGGTTACCAATCGAAACGCCAGCCGACCGTTTGCCGACTCGTTTCGCAACAACCGCAGCCCGGCCGGACCACTGGTAAACAGATCTTTACGGCCATCGTAATCGTAATCGACCAGCCGGAACCAGCTGTTCACCGCCGGGAAGTCGGCTTCGTAGGCTGGAGCATATTGCCAGGTAATACCGCTGTCAGCCGGGTTGTCGATGGCTACGAAGGTGCTGATTTTATCGGTTGTGCGGTCGAACACGACCAGATCGTCCCGGTTGTCGTCGTTCAGGCGCAGGGTTGCATATTGGGTGGCGTTTAGCCCGCCCGCCCAGGGGTTGAGCAACGCCCGCCCTTCGATGCTGACCGGGGGCCGCTGGTCGTACTGAAACCCCAGGGCACCCATCGACTGCGCCATAACGCCGAGCGATTTCAGCAAAAAACAGAGTGCAAACAGCTTTTTCATTATACTTTTGAGCGTTTTCTTGCCGCAGAAAGTCTGGCGGATACGCACAGGAAACAAGGGGCAGTTTTTCGAATTACTGTGTCTTTGCTCTGTTTCTCTGTGTTTAAATAAACGATGAAACCCGCCCAAATGTGATGACGACCGAACAACTCTACGCTAAATTTCAGGAATGCACCGGTGTGTCGACCGATACGCGCCGGATCACGCCCGACTGCCTGTTTGTGGCCCTGACGGGCGAAAACTTCAACGGCAACACCTTTGCCGCACAGGCCCTGGCGTTGGGTGCCCGTTATGCCTTGGTCGATGATCCCGCCGTTGCCACCAACGGGGGCGACTCAGGCCGTTTTTTGCGGGTTCCTAACAGTTTACTGGCGTTGCAGGACCTGGCCCGGCACCACCGCCAAACGCTGCGGATCCCGGTCATTGGCCTGACGGGATCCAACGGAAAAACAACCACCAAAGAATTGATTGCGGCCGTGCTGGGCAAAAAATACGGGGTCTATGCCACCGCTGGCAACCTCAACAACCACATTGGTGTGCCGCTTTCGGTGCTGGCCATTCAAAGTGTCGGGCCAGAGGGTCAGTACGACATAGCGGTGATTGAGATGGGGGCCAATCATCAGCAGGAAATAAAACTGCTCAGCTCCATCTGCCAGCCCACGCACGGCCTGATCACGAACATTGGCAAGGCACACTTGGAGGGGTTTGGCGGTATCGAAGGCGTTCGGAAGGGTAAGGGCGAACTGTATGATTACCTGGCGCAGAACGGGCGTACCGTGTTTGTGAACCGCCACGACCCCGTTCTGACCGCCATGTACCAGGAACGCCTACCCCCCCCCGGTGCAGAACCCACTTTTACCGAAGTCGTTTTCTACCCGGAGTTGCTGGCGGCCGGCGAACCGGCGGCCGGCGAACCGGCGGCCGGCGAACCGGTTGAGCTGCTTGAGGAATCGCCCGTGATTGTGTTCCGCAACAGTGCGGGACACAACGTAACCACGCACCTACCCGGCCGCTACAACTTCGAGAATATGCTGGCCGCACTGGCTATTGGTGCCTATTTTGGTGTTTCGGCAGCCGATGCCCGCCACGCCGTAGCTGAT
>JAYVAP010000497.1:0-4869 GCA_043750915.1 Spirosoma sp.
AAAAACGCGCTATGCCGGGCCAGCCTGGGCGTTGCTGTCGGCGGTGGCACCGGGATTCGGCAATATATTTGTGCAGCAGCCCAAACCCCGAATTGGCTGCCGGCCCCTACTGGCGGTGGGTTGCTATGGATTGCTGGTATATGGGTTGCAGCAACGCCAGCAATCGCGCGATGCCTATGCCGTGTATGAACAGCAAAAAAATGCCGAAACGGCCGAGCCTTACTATCAAATTGCCAACGACCATTACCACCGCTATTATTTAGCCACCCGGGGGGCCATCGCGGTTGCGGCTGCCGACGTTATTCTGACGTTTTTCAGGGGGATGCGCAACGTGAAAATACAGGCAGCCAACCGCCCGCAAAACGCTTCCATCACACTCCGGCCGGGCCTGCAGGCCGGGCAGCCAACTGCCGTTATGCGCTACTCCTTCTGACTTACTCCTGCTTACGCTATGCGCTTGTCTCTACTATTATTCCTGCTTATGGGTCTGTTTGGCCCAGCTTTTGCTCAGTCGGCAGAATCGGGCCAGCGTACTGGCCGAACAAAATCTATCCTTTATTCTGCCTCCAGCGACTGGGTCAGCGTGTCGCTGAAGCCCACACCCCGCCTGCGCCCGGCCACGGCAATGGCCGCCGGTGCTTCGCCTGCCGGAGCCAACACAGAACCCCCTCTGGCACCCCGGTACACCCCACCCACGACCAACGCCAACGGCTACCGACCCGCGTTTACGGGCGATTTTGTTACCAATCGCAACGGCTGGGTGGCCGGTAACCGGGGCGACTATAATTACCAGATCGGGTTGGGAAAATACAGCATCCGCAAGCGGAATCAGACCACTAAATGGGCCGCCTTCAGTCACGTAGCACTGCCCAGCGAGATTAATCTCAACATCGCCGAGACCTTTACCATCAAAGTTGATGTAGCCGCCGACTCAGGCCGGATTCCAACGGGCGGCCTGCTGTTTGGCGTGCTGGACTCGCTTAACTACTGCGCCTTTTCGCTGAACAGTCAGGGGGAAATAGCCATTGCCCGGGTAAGTAATGGCAAAACTTTGGACGATTATATGCCGGGTGATTATTTTAAGCCGGGCGTGCTGCTCGAACAAAACCGCAACCGGCTCACCATCCGGCGCGAAGGCGATGAACTCCATTTCTACATCAACGACCGCGAAGTGCGCAGCAGTCCCTATCCGTTCCGGAAATTTTCGGGCAATGGCGTGGGCCTGACAACAACCGGCTACTGGACATCTTTTCAGAAACTAAGCGTGACGCTGGGGCCGTAACCAGCAGACCGTCAGACCTTTTTATACGGTACGGTGTTACCCGAGAAAAAGCCTAACTTTGGGTGTTGCGCTGCCGTCGGTACGCAAGTTTGCCCCGCCCACCGTTCCAAAGCATATTACCCCCCATGAAAAAAGAAGCAGGCTCGTTCGGCATACTCTCCCGGCTCAGCCGATGGTATGACGTGCTGTCAACCGAGAGCAACATTGGTCGAATCGAGCGGACCATCATCGGTTTTGCGCTGATTGGGTTCTTGTTGCACCTGGTGCTGATTTTTCTGGCCCGCCACGATGCATTCGGGGCTGGCGTGCGATTCCGGCTACAAACTAATTACCTGAATGCCATATACACACCGTTCAGCATCATCCTCTTTTATGAGGTGCTGACGCTGGTAATCATCCTGCCCCGGAGCATCGCTATTTTCATCGGCAAGCAATACGAAATTGTTACCCTGATTACGATCCGCAGTTTCTTCCACGACATCGCCGACTACGACCTCGACGAGCCTGAGATTTACACGTTTGGATTCCTCGGCGAAATTAGCCTGGACCTTGTGGGTGCGCTGCTGTTATTTTTCCTGACCACGGTGTATTACCGGATTGTTGCGGGGACCAAAAAGTCGCAGGCCGACCCATCCTCGAAACGAACCCGCATTATCCAGATCAAAAAAGCGGCTTCGGTGATTCTGAGCGGGTTGCTGCTGGTGCTCTCGGTAGTGAGTTTAACAGCCTGGCTGGAAGAGCTGTATCAGGCGGGGGTCACAGGCGGAAATTTCCCGAACCCGAACGGCGTATTTTACAACGACTTTTTCACGGTCATGATTTTCGTGGATGTCTTCCTGCTCATTCTGTCGTTCATTTATTCGGGAACTTACGACCTTATTTTCCGCAATGCCGGTTTTGTGATTTCAACCATTTTAGTGCGGGTTTCCCTCACCGCCGAGCGGCCCTTCACAATTTACTTCGCCCTGATCGCCGTGCTGTTTGGGGTGATGCTGATTGCGCTTTTCGCTTTTTACAATAATAAATCAGCCAGCAGCCTCGTTGAGGTGCTCGACGACGGGGAGTGAACCACACCGGTCAGCGACAACCATTCGCCGGGTAAAAAGTTAAGTAGCAGCACGCTGTTTTCACGAAAATCAGTGCCAGAATACGTTTCATTTTAAAACCAAAACCCAGTAATAAAACCCCTACGATCATGGCAAAAAGTCAGGACTCCAAAAAAAGCGTGAAGAAAGAACCGTTGAAAACTCCGAAGGAGAAAAAAGAAGAAAAACGGGAAAAGAAAGCCAAGAAGGATTAGTGGCGATGCGGCACCCGGCCCGTTTTTTCAGGGCGGGTGCCGCATCGCTGTTACGGAAACCTCCCGCTAAATTGCCTAAAAGACAGTTTGTACATGCCCATTGCCATTGTCCCAATTCAGATTGAGCCATACGAGGCTCGTTATCAACAAGAGGTTATTGATCTCATTGTTGGTATTCAGCAAGTTGAGTTTGGCATTCCCATCTCCATTGACGATCAGCCCGACCTGCTCACCATTGAAACGTTTTATCAATCGAAACGGGGCAACTTCTGGTGCGCTGTCAACGAAGCCGGAGCGGTTGTTGGCACGATTTCGCTGATCGATTCGGGCGATGATTTTGGCACCATCCGCAAAATGTTTGTTCACGCCGACTGCCGTGGCCCGGCCTTATCGGTGGCTGCCAACCTGCTAAACACCCTCCACACCCACGCCAGGGCCGTGTTGCTAAAAACACTCTACCTCGGCACACTCGACTTTCTGACAGCGGCACAGCGGTTCTACTCAAAAAACGGCTATTCTCCGGTTGCCGTGAGCGACCTACCCCAGGCGTTCCCCCGAATGCGATTGGACAACCGGTTTTTTCGGAAGGAATTATAGCCTGAACAACGGTTTATGAGATGCGCCGAATTATCAGGCGGAGATGCGCCGAGATACCAGGTATAGAAAAATGTGCAAACAAACTTCTTCCAGACCGGATATAAATTCCCTTACGCGAAGTAAATGCTACTGCCGGGCCTGGTCCTGTCCGGACCCATTCTTTAGGTTATGGCTCACTTCCTGACTTGCTCGCCCTGCCGATTAATGGTAATGAGTTTGCCGTTTAGAAAGGCAGCAGCGGTATTGCCCCGAAAGGGCGTGACGGCATCATACTCAGGTTCAATTACCCACTCGTCGGCTTCGTTGATATAGCCCCAGCGTCCGTTGGCGCGGGCGCGTCGCCAACCCTGCTCATCGGTACCCAGTTCAACCTTGTCGTAGGGCTTATTGCCAAATGCTTCCTCGTATTTACCGGTCCGGGCATCGGCGGGGGTCGACGGTTTGGAGACTGGCTCAGCGGGGGTGGGTTCGGTCACGGGTGGCTCCACTGAGTTCTTGGGCTGTGTTTTTTTTGGTGGTGCCGATGCCACAACCGGCACATCTGCCGTTTTTACCGGTACGTTGTCGGCACCAGGCGTGCTGGTAGCTACCTCTTCGCGTGGCTCCTGCGCTGTTTGTTGCCGGTTTTTGCGGCTGGCCGATGCCTTCTTTTGGCGGGTAGTCTTTTCTGGCTTACGGTCTGGCGTGGATGATGGGTTGTTGTTGGATCGGATAAACCAGTAGATCAGACCCAGTAGGGCCAGCGCGAACAAAACGCCATACAGGCCGCTGTTGTCGCGGGGGATCACCTCCACCCGAACGGTGCTGAGGGGGTTGTTGTTGGCATCAAACAGGGTATAGTCAGCCGTTTTCGCTGGTTTTATCCAGCCTCGATTCTTCGGCGACAGGCCCTGACCCACATCGTCGATGGTCACGGCCAGCAGGTTCTCAACCTCCCACTCCAGCGTTACCGAATCGCCCCGGCGGATGGTAGCGGGCGTGGCCGTAAACGACTTCACAACTGGCGCAGGACCAGCCAGCGGGGCCGGTTCGATGAAAACCGGTGGTACAAAAACGGGTGCTGGCACAAAAACCGGTGGCAGGAGCGGCTCCGGCACAACGGGCGGTGTGGGCACCTCTACCAGTACGGGCACCGGTGGCAGGTCGTCGCTGTGGAGCAACTCCGCAAAGTCGTCGGGCGGGGCTGCAGGAATAACCACGGCAACCGGCGGCTGTGGGGGGGCGGGCGGGGTGGGTGCCGGTTTCAGCTTGGCCAGTTCGGCGGGTACCCAGCGGTTGCGCACAAAATCGGGCGAGAGGTTCAGGGCACGGGCCGCGTTCACAATCTGGGCCAGGTCCTGCGCCATCAGATGACTGCGCGAGGGCTGCGTCATCCGGGCAATCCGGGCCTGAATATTTTGAAACAGCACCGTGTTGTTGCCCACTTCCTGGCTAACCTCACTGGCGCGTTTCCCGGCGGCTTCGGTTGTCAATCCTGCCACCATCGCGTCGTTCAGGTAGCCGTTGTTGCGCCAGGCATCAGGGCCGTCGAGTACGATGGCTTCGCGGAGCCGGTCGATCAGTTCGGTTTCGGTCATAGAGCGGTTCGGCTAAACACAGAGATAAAGGAGTTAAACACGGAGGTCACCGATAAAATTGCTTCGTGCGCCCTATGCTTGGCTCAGTTCCGCTGTGTTTAAGGCCACAAACG
>JAYVAP010000498.1:0-3686 GCA_043750915.1 Spirosoma sp.
AGGCGATACTTGTTGGCGGAGCGGCCACCAGTCCGGCCTTGGAGCAGGCACTACAACGGGTGGAGGCCCCCGTTTTTGCCACCTATGGCATGACCGAAACCGTGTCGCACATTGCACTCCGGCGGATTAATGGACCAAACCGCCAGGATTTTTTTACGGCCCTCGATGGCGTTGCCCTGGGCACCGACGAGCGGAATTGCCTCCACATCACCTCGGCAGCCACCAACTTTGTTCGGGTGCAAACCAACGATGTGGTTGAGTGGGTGGGTCATTCAAGTCGGTTTCGGTTGCTGGGCCGTGCCGACCGCATTATCAACAGCGGGGGCGTGAAAGTGCCGCCCGAACAAATTGAGCACATTGTTGAATCGGTGCTGGCCGCAGCCGGCCTAACGGCGCGGGTATTTGTGACGGGCTTGCCCGACGAGCGGCTGGGACAGCGGATTGTCGTGTTCAGCGAGCAACTGGCCATCGGCAGCCCGCAAAGATTGGCCGTGCAGGAGGCAGTCCGGTTGCAGATTGGCCCGTTTGCGGTGCCCAAAGAGTGGATTGAGGTTCCCGAATTTGTGGAAACACCCACCGGAAAAGTAGACCGGCTACAGACTGTCGGGCGGTATACGTAGTTTTGTGCTTCTGATCGCCCGTTTGCTATGTCGTTTTCAACACTCCAGATTCGTTACCAGACCGCCCGCTCGCTGCCTGCGCCCTACGCTTATTTTTATACCCTCGAAGCCAAACCCGCCAACGGGGCGGTTCAGATCGACCTGGCCATCACCTACCCCGACCGCGACGACATCGACGACGATGAGCTGATGGCCGAGGGCTTCACCCGCGCCGATGATTTCAGGTGGGCGGGGCAGTTGCCCGGCACATGGCTACAGGCCCTCACGGATGTGGCCGCGAAAACCCGGCTGCAACCGCTCGATGAGGACCGGCTGGTCGAAGATGATGACTTTTGGTCGGTCAGGCTGGGCAACACCGGCAACAGCCAGCCCGGAAAACCCGCCAATGCCGACGACTGGCAGTATGTGGTGCAGGAACTAATTCAGGCAACTTACGAAGCCGACAAACGCGAATCCCCCTTTGAACTGACGTTTCTGGATAACGTAGATTCCGTACCAGCCCGCAATCTGATTCTGACGGCCTCATTTGCCAACCGTACGGTGATTATCCGCGAGGGCGAGAACGAACGCGACAGTGCCAAACCCCGCCCCTGGTCCAGTTTGCAACGCGTGATGAGCATGGTGTATGGCGTGGATTTCGACCCCGAAAAAACCCTTACCCGTCGTCCTAAATCCACCGGCCAGTGGCTCAATCTGGGTACGGAAGAGTGGTATGACATCAGCGGCTTCGGAAAGCTGATAGAGATGCTGAGAAATCTTTGAAAAAATGCCGCTATTCTTAGGCAATAAACGCGTTTCCGGGTAGTTCCCTGACCAGCAAGTGTCTGACTTACAGCCGCTAATCATTCGTCCATACCTCGGTCGATACCAGTCCGCGCAGGTGCGACTGTCGGGCACTCAGATGCAGGGCGGTTTCGACCATAAGGGGTTGCCAGTTGGCTAACCGGCGAATTTCGATGCGGGCTGTCAGCCGAAAAAACCAGATCATTGCCCAAATCAGCCCTCGCTGCCCCCAATTGCCCCCGGACACAAAGTCGGTGATGAACCACTGCCCGCCCGGTTTGAGCACCAGCCGAAGCCGGGGCAGTAAAGCTGTTTTCAGGGTCAGGGCCGAATGAACGTCGAGCACGAAGGCCGTGATAATCACGTCGAACCGGTCGGTGGGTAGCAGGGTGGTTTCAGTGCCCAGCCGAAACGTGACCGCACCCGGCAGTGACCGGCGTAACATCCGATTACTGGCGCGGGCCAGCATCCGGGCCGAGCGTTCGAGGTAAACGACGCGGCCGGGGCGGTTGCCCGTCAGCAGCGGCTCGAGCAGCCAGCCCGTTCCGCCACCCACAATCAGGATTGATGCCCCCGCCGGAATCCGGTGGAGAAACTGGCTTTGCGCCCGTTTCAGCGATTGTCCAAAAACCGCCGATGCCAACCAGTCATACCAGGGTGCTATGGGATCGAAATTCATCGGGTTAGCGGGTGTTTCGGGAGGAGTTTTGTTGGGAGTTGGTCCGGTTCCGGTACAAATAAGCGTTGTACTCAGCAAAGAATCTTTGGCAACCTACTGTTTTTCACTGCTATTTTAGCGGTAAATTTATCACTATTTTAATATTGCCGAATCTTTTTTAACACGCATACGGTTATACGTTTGTAAAGAGCGGAGTGATGAGTTATGTGCTACTCTGCTGACTGTTAATAAATTGTGATGACTATGAAAATTTCAATCGATCAATATAAGCAAAAAAGGATTTCTGCTGACCAACCAGTTAATTGGACTTTTTTCCGAAACACGTTACGCCAGTTCATTGCCGATCATGCCGAAACGTTTGAAGGGTTGAGCCGCATATCGGCCCCATTTGGTGGGAATGTTATACAGCGGTAAGAAACGGAGTGGGTCAGGCAGGTTTCCCGATGGGTTAACAACCGGGTTTTCTGGTGAAACGGACAACGCGCGCAAACGCTTATTTTTGTGGTTATATGAACTACAAATGTAAGGGTTTGCGTGCGTTGTTGTTAGCGGGATATTTTGGGCCAGTTGACAAGGGGCGGCCCGCATGGTGCATTTCCGGTTGCAGACCGTAAATTTGCGGGTATGAAAAAATCAGACATTCATTTTGCCGTTGAGTTAGACAGCCACAACGTACCCGAAAAAATATACTGGGAAGCCACCGACAACCCCAACGAGGGTCTGAGCGATACGCGGGCCATTGCCATTTCGGTCTGGGACCATTACCACAACAGCACCCTCAAAATTGACCTCTGGACCAAAGAAATGGAGGTGGTGGACATGAAGCGTTTTTTGATCGAGATGATAAGCGGCATTGGCGATACAGCCATCAGCGCAACGGGCGATAAACGCATGGCGGCCGACATTGAAAACACCTGCCGCATCCTGAGCAAACGGCTGGAAGAGGAAATAAACGAACAAAAAAAACAACAGTAATCGCCATGAGACTAACTCTGCTGGTGCTTTTTTGGGCCAACGTTGCGCTGGCCCAAAAAGCGGGTATCAATTTCAGACAGCAACCCATTGAAGCGGTTTTTCAGGAAGCCCGCCGGACCGGTAAGCCCGTTTTTGTGGAGGTTTTTTCGCCCACCTGCCACGTTTGCGAGAGCTTCATTCCTACATTGGCCGACGGCCGGGTCGGAAAGTTTTATAACGGCAAATTTCTCAGCACAAAGGCCGATATCGGTTTGCCCGCGACCCAGAAATTCCTGACTAAAAATCGGCTGTTCGTGCCGTCGCTGCCCTTGTTTCTCTACTTCGATCCGCAGCAAAACTTAGTGCATTTTGCCATGAGCAGCAACTCGACCGACGAGGTGATCCGGCACGGCACCAACGCCCTGAACCCGCCCGCCCGCAGTCAGACCATGAAAACCCGCTACCAGCAGGGCGAGCGGGCGGCTAATTTCCTCATCGACTACGCTATGTTTAGCCGCGTCACCAAAGATACGGTGGCCAACATGGCCGCTATGAACGACTACGCCCGGCAGCAGCAACCCATCACGACTAATCCTACCAACTGGGCAGCCCTGCAAAAACTCGTGCTCGACTCGGAGAATCCGCTGTTT